>JAFXJR010000058.1 GCA_017532145.1 Lachnospiraceae bacterium
AAACGTACCCTCAGCACTTCCGCTATAGCCATCCTTTCCCTCTACCGTCACTGTGGCCGTTCCTGCATTCACATTATTGGTAACCGTGATGGTATACTGGCTGGCATCCACCGGACTGCCATTCAGCGTTACTACCACATCCGAAGCTTCCGGTGTCAGTGCATTGCCTGTATAGGTATAGGTTCCATTGACTGTTACCGTGGCTGCGCTTAAATCAATCTTTTCCGCTTCCTGAGTCGTAAAGCTTACCTCTTTTGTACTGGTATTTCCTGCCTTATCCTTGACTGTTACCGTAAAGGTATATGCTGTGGAAGAAGTCAAATTGGAAATCTGGAATACTCCCTTCGTCTCGGTTTCCTGAATACTTGCTTGTCCTTCCCCGGCAGTTTGGGTCAGCTGATAGGAAGTAACTTCAGTATCATCACTGGCTGTGGCTGTCACTACTGCAGTATTTTCTGTCACCTCAGAAGCCGTCAACGCAGTAATTACAGGTGCTGTCTTATCCGATGCTTCAGGTGCTTCCGGAACGGTACCCGGATCATCTCCCACAATGGTCAGCTTAATGGTACTTTCCTGACCTCCATTAGCCTCTGGTACCTTCAGCTTAATCAGGTATTCTCCCGGATATATCTGGGCAGCATCATCTATGGCATAAACCCACAGATTGGCTCCATTAACATCGTCACCATTTGGCTCAAATCTCAAATTCAACGCAGGTATTGAGGCCTGATACCAGCCATCCTCCCCTTGCGATTTCTGGGTATAAGTATATCCAAAGCATTGTACTTCATAGGAAAAAGGAATATTTCCCAAATCGGGCCAGCTGCCATCCTCCTTAAAGCTACAGGTTGTTCCTATCGCAATTCCTCCTTCTGAATCAATTTCCTCTATCGCTGCCGTGTGTTCCTCCTGTTCAAACTGGAAACCGGTAAGCATAGGTCCCGTTTCCTCCTGATTAGGATTGATTGACCTCCAAACACCATCTACCTTTTCCCACACCAGAGCAGACTGAGTAGGATGGGGCTGGAAGGTAAATATACCGTCTCCCTGAGCACTGCTTACATCTATGTATCCATAATCCTCATAAACTATACCCGAGCTTCCATCTGCATTGGATCCCGTAGTCTCAAATGCCGTACTTCCAGTAATATTTCCGGTAACTGTCAGTACATCGGCTATTCCTACCTTTAAGGTACCGCCACCAGTAAAATCCTTTACAGTAAAACCATTATTATTTGCTGTCATAACGGTGGATAAATCCAGTACTGCGTCTTGATTGACAGAAAGATTCACTCCTTCATTTAAAACGGAAGGCTGAAGTTCGCCTGAAGTAACAGTCAGACTTCGGATATTACTCAAATCCAGCCTATTCTCCAATACGGTGGTAGAAAAGGTAAGGTCTGCCTGCCCTCCTGATTCATTCATTTTTCCGTCAATTGCACTGAGATTGGTACCGCTGACCTGCAGGCTGACCTGTCCTGTCATGGGAAACGTGGAAGCATTGGCTGTAGGATCGGTAGGCTCCGACTCATAGTCTAAAAAATTATCCTCATCATATACTCCTTCTAAAGCACCACAGGCATATACTGCTCCCAGCTGCATATTTGTAGCACCCTCTATGGTAATCGTAACAGGTAAATCAAAGGAAGAATTCATACTGCCGGCATAAATATTTCCTAATTTTGTTTTTGCTCCTTTAATAATCACCTGCCCTGATGTTCCTGTCTTCTTACTATAAGAATCTCCTTGATATTTTGTCATTTTTCCAGCAAATACATGTACTTTTCTTGAGCCATTCTCATAAGTCACATTATCTAGCTCCAGCCTGTAGCCATTGGCACAGATTGCTGCATGACACTTATTGGACAATGACAGATTCAAATTTCTTATCGTTACATCTGCCTCCAGCAAAATCCCGGCACTGCGGATATTGATAAAAGAATTTCTGTCTTCACCTATAATCGTCACCGCCTTATTAATAACCAAAGGAAGCAGCTCTGTTCCTTCCTCCACTCCTACATAGGCTCCCTTCGACTTAATAATAATGGTATCTCCATCTGCTGCTCTGGTAAGGGCTGTTGTAAAATCCTTATAAGGACTCGTAGAACTTCCTGAACCCATGGTCTCCATACTATGATCCACATAGATGGTCTTTCCTGTCGTTACCACCGGTTCTTCCACCGTAGCCTGTATATTGACCGCATTTGCTGCCAACACTGCTCCACTGCCCTGAGATACTGTTGTTAACACAATACAGGTAGATAACAACAGATTTACCAATCTCCTTTTCATTATTATTTTCCTCCTCTCAAACCCTATTCGCTTACTTTATTTGCTCTATTTCTTCTTTACACCTGAGTATGTCTGAACACTCTTACCTCATCTGCACACCCTTGTCCACTATGCCAATTATAGCAAATCACAAACTCTACAGCAACTGTTAGTTTTACTGACAGAAGAATGGCTTCTCCCTATGCTAAATGCACCTTCAATCACTCAGCTAATTCGTTCTATAGTAAACGATAATTTCATTCCCTATCTATCCATGGACAATCCTGCCATAGTATGCTAGAATGTTGGAGGAAATCAAAGACCCCACAGCAGAAATCAATAAAGGAGCATGGATATAATTATGAGGAAAGTGCTGATCATAGGTGCCGGTCCAGCCGGTCTTACTGCTGCCTATGAGCTATTGGCTGATAGACAGGCATGCAGCCTTACAGTCGATAATGATTATCAGGTAACAATACTGGAAGAAAGTGAATCCATGGGAGGTATCTCCCGAACGGTAAATTACAAAGGCAATCGGATGGATATGGGCGGACACCGCTTCTTTTCCAAGGTTCCGGAGGTTAATGCCTGGTGGGAACATATGCTGCCGCAACAGGGTGCCCCTACTTATGATGATATTCTCCTAAGCCGCCCCATGCCCCTGTCCAGAGGAGGTCCTGACCCGGAACGTGAAGACCGGGTTATGCTCAACCGAAACCGGGTATCCCGGATTTATTTCAACCATAAATTTTTTGACTATCCGATTTCTTTTAAATTTGAAACCTTCCAAAATATGGGACTGGGTACTACGATTGTGGTAGGATTCAGCTATATAAAATCCTTGATTTATAAACGTAAAGAGGAATCTCTTGAGGACTTTTATATCAATCGCTTCGGTCGCAAGCTGTATTCTATGTTTTTTGAAAATTATACAGAAAATCTCTGGGGACGCAATCCCAGAGAAATTGCTCCAGACTGGGGAGCCCAACGGGTCAAGGGACTTTCTATTATTGCCATTATCAAAGATATTCTGGGCAAAATGCTTCCTGGCAAAGAAAAACGTAAGGTAGAAACCTCTTTAATCGAACAGTTTAAGTATCCTAAGCTGGGACCGGGACAGCTGTGGGAGGTGACAGCAGAGAAGATTACCCAGCTAGGGGGACAGATTATCACCAACAGTAAGGTTACCGGTCTGATTAAGGATAATCATAACCGGATTACTGCCCTTACCTATGAAAAAGAGGGAACTACACATACTCTGGAAGGAGACATTATTATTTCTTCCATGCCCATTCGGGATTTAGTTGGCGGAATGAATGATGTTCCTACGGATATAGCGGCCATTGCTGCCGGTCTTCCTTACAGAGACTATATGACTTTGGGTGTTCTGCTTCCCAAGCTGAATTTGCAGAATAAAACCAAGCTGAAAACAGTAGGTAATATTGTGCCTGATTGCTGGATTTATGTTCATGACAGAAACGTTAAACTGGGCAGACTGCAGATTTACAATAACTGGTCTCCTTATATGATTAAGGATTTAAGACATACCGTATGGATAGGACTGGAATATTTTTGCAATGAAACCGATGAAATCTGGACTATGCCGGAAGAAGATTTTACCAGAATGGCTGTAGGTGAAATGGTAAAAATGGGATTAATCGATAGTGAAAAGGATGTACTGGACACCCATGTGGAACGGGTGAAAAAAGCCTATCCTGCCTACTTTGATACCTATAAGGATATGGACAAGCTGATCGACTATTTAAATACGATTGAAAACCTCTACTGCGTGGGACGAAATGGACAGCATCGCTACAACAATATCGACCATTCTATGTGTACCTCCTTTGAAGCCGTGAAAAATATTAAATATGGGATTAAGGACAGAAGGAATATCTGGGGAGTTAATACCGAAAAGGAATACCATGAAAAAGCCCAGTCTAATGAACTGGAGTAAAATAATAGGGTTGCAAAGGCAGACTATTTATCTGCTTTTGTAACCCTGTTTTGACTTATTCTGGCTTAATCCATAACTGTTCAGTACCTTCACAATTACCATGCAAAAATCCATGAAAATCGCCTACAATGGAATTGTGCAGACTCACTGAATCATTACCTTAATCCTATCTTTTTCCCATACACCCTAATTTCTAAACATACTCTGACGAGCTCCATGCATGGTCTTACTGTTTTTCAGCTTATCATCCACTGCGTCCATTCGCAGTCCTGCATCGATAAAGTCGCAGTGTCTGCAAAAAGGATAGTTCTGCCTGCCTGTTCGGATAGCCTCCCGCAGCTCCTGATACTTTTGGCTGCTCCATCCCTCTTTTAAGGATACCTTGTACAAATTTGCCAAATCTGTTACCTCAAAATTGTCACAGCAACAGATGCCCAGCTTACCATTTGGCATAATCCACATATCTATATAGGGCATTAAACAGGTTTCCTTAATCACCTTTTGTGTAGCCTGCTTATTGGGCGCACTGCCTGCCCGATTGGTTAATACCTCCTTCAGATAGCGCATCTGAATCAAAATATCCACATCCTGAAACTCCTGGGGATGGGATTTAATATACTCATGGATTACCTGAATATTGTTATGCAGCTTCATATCCAGGCAGTAGTTGTTAATAATCAGCTGATTTACATAAGGTATAATTGATTTAACCTTATCCACATCCAGAATCAAACCATTGGTAGACATAAAGATAAAGGCCTCTGGCAGCTTTTCTCTGGCATATTTATGGAAGTCCACAATCCGCACATCCAGCCATGGTTCATTATTTCCATACATCGTCAGATGCCCTCGATAGCCCCAGTCTGCCAGCTGGTCGATAATACTGTAAAACAGCTTATCCTCCATCTTTTTAAAGGGGCGCTTTTCTGCATTTTTGTTTGCCGTACAAAACTCACAGGTACTGTTACAGCGGTTGATTGTCTCCAGGTTCACTACCAAAGGATGTGGTGTTTCCTTCTGAGACATAAAATATTCAATATAATCCTTCTGCAGCTTCCTTCTGGTCACAAACTGCAGCTTCAAATAACTGGAACTTGCCAACATGGGAAAATATTTTCTGGCATTCCATCCTAGTTTACCTAAAAAATTATGCACTCTAACCGGCATTTTACTCTCCTTTACTTTGTATGATTTGTCAGGCGGAGTATACTTGTTATCTTAGTATTATCTTCTCTTTATCCTATCATTCCCCGGCAGTCTGGTCAAGCTGGCTTTCCTCTGCCCAATCCTCATACCTATCTTCCAGAAGTACAGCTTCAAATATAGCATCTTCCACAACCTGTACACAGTCTCCGATATGCTTCTTTACATCCTCTCCCCAAAAGCGGATAACCGTCCAGCCCTCAAATAAAAGTCGCTTATTCACCGCATCATCCTTTTCCCTATTTCGGGATATTTTTCCAATCCAAAATTCACTGTCACTGTAGGTTCCCAGCTTTTGCTTTAATAATTCCCAATCCTTTCCATGAAAAAATTCTCCATCACAGAAAATGGCAATTTTATATTTGGTCAGTGCAATAGGAGGACATCCGGGAAGTTTGTCATAATCTTTTCGATAACGATACCCTTTTTTCCATAAAGCCTTTCTTAGGATTACTTCTATTTGTAGATTCCTGCCATAAATCGCTTTTTCCTCTTTATGGTCTGGTTCTTTTGTCAAATTATCCTCCATCTTATCACCTCTTTGTCTACGTCTGACAACGTGTATTCCTGTTATCTTCTCTTTTAGAAAATATATCAATACAACAGCTTCCCCCACAATGAAAACAAATTATCACCTTTAGCATAATAGGGAAGAAACCGGTCAAACAAGCTATAACCAAAGGTCAACAGCACATAGCCCATAGTTCCCAGACAGGTCAACCTGCCAAAAAACAGCGACAGCTTTCCTATTCCCTGAGTCACCAGATACATAAAGGGAACCAATATAGGCAGGACATACCTTCCCTGCGGCTGATACTCCCAGGTATAAGAATAATAGATACTTAAACCAATAGTAATCACGCAGAACAACAGCATACTGCCATAAAAGAGCCACATCCTTTTTCTTGCCCATGGCATACTATATTCTCCTTGAACCTCCCCGGATTTTTCTGATTTAGTCCATCCCCCTCTGCCCTGCTGCCAGTTAGTCTTTACCTTCTCCAAAGGAAGTACTGCTGCCACACAGGCCACAATCCACAGCCACTGATAAAACAGATAAATTAATCCATGCGTAGGAATCAGCATCGGACCAAACATCGCAATAAAGCTGTCTCTCAATAGGGTTAAATAACCGGTATCCATCAACATCGCCCATACAGACTCCCCGGATTTCTGCCAGGTAAAGCGGGTAAGGGGATTAAACTCCTCTGTAGCCGTCAAAATCGCACACTCCCTCCGGGCATTCATGGCGATAATATCTCCCTCATATAAGATGCCATTTCGGATAAACCACCAGCCAATACCAGCCAATACAATCACAGAAATGAATAACCCCTTCTGCAGCAAGGGCTGCCACTCTATCCACAGTCCCCCCTTTATCTTTCCTCCTCTATGGATAAATTCCAAAGCAAAGATAATTATCGCTGCCAGAATCATCCCATAGGCATTATAGTAGGACATGGCACAAAGAATAATTCCCACTGCCAGCAGAATACAATCCTGCCTTTCATATCCTGTCCGTTGAGCCTTTAACAGTACATAAAAAATGATTGCCACTGCCAGCAAGGCCATAGAATCTGTATTCACATAGGAATGGATAAAGATATTCTGGGGCAGAAATACTACCAGCAGGGTAAAGGTCCACTGTAAATAAGGATTTTTCCAGGTCTCCCTAGCAATCCTGCGGACAAAATATGCCATCAGCACACCAAAGACTGCATTCACCATTCGGGCAAACAGCAGCAGCACATATCCATTTTCGGTAAACAATCCCAGAAATCGCAATAAAAATCCCTGTATAATATAAGTAAGAATGGGCTGAAATGCATAAGAAGCCCCATAGCCATCTAGCAGCACCTCCGGGTCACTTCCTATAGGCAGCCTTCCATATTTGGCAATATAGCTTACCACCTTAAACCGGTTAATCTCATCCGGAGGGTCTCCATAGGTCTGGATTGCCGCAAAGCAGCAAATCGAAAGAAAAACCAGCAGGTAAAAGACTAAATCCACTATCCATTCCCGTTTAAACCAAGACTTTGATTGCCCCATAGACATCAGTCTCCTTTCCCTACTTACTTCTCTGCCCTGTACAGATATACAGTGAATGCTTTCCCGGAATACCTGCCTACTGGTATCAATCCTGCCTCCTTGGCATTAGTCAGCTCTATCCGGGAAAACAGATAGGTTCCTCCCAACTGTACAAAGGCTTCTGTATCCATATAGATGTTCTGATCCGTTACGGTAAAGGTCTTCGTTGCACTGACTACCGATAAATCTGTACCGGAATAAAGATAGGCTCTGGCTCCCCAGTCATCATAGTAGATTCTACTGGCCTCTACCCGCTCCAAGGCAGGAGCAATAATTTTCCGAAAATCCTCCTTATACTGCTGGGCATAAAATCCCAGATAGCCATCCAGGGTAGCAATCCCATTGTATTCCAAGACTGCCGGATGAAAGCCATAGGCTGCTGCCCACTCTCCCTGATAGCCAATCTCCTCCTTGATTTTTTGGAACAGCTGGGTAGAATAAAATTCCCCATAACTGAAAGCATCGGCTTCCTTTCCCTTTAACAGTTCCAACGCCTTATTGTGACAGGTGGTATAAAGGTCATTATATTTAGTAGGAGTAAACAGGATAATCGCTGCTGAGACCAATGCCAGCCCATAAGTACCTATCCGAATCCAGAATTGTTTACGGGATTGAGGAAAGGCATCAGATATTCGCTGTAAAATGATAAAAAAAGCCGCATACCAGAAAAAAGGACTGAAAAAGATGGTGCGGTTAAACTGGAAGCCCTCCAACTGAGGAATCAGCGTTTCCACTAGACGACGAAAGGCTCCCCAATAATAAATGCCATAGACCAGACTGTTAAATACCAGAACCAGCATAATGAAATTAAAAGGATCCTTCACTATCTGCCGTCCTCTTTTTTCCCACAGATACCTTCCATTTCTGTAAATAAAATAGATGACACAGACCCACAGTACTAGTTTGTGATGTAGACTTTCCACATGAAACATCCCATATTTCCATACGTCCATAGCCTGAGTCAGTAGCTCTCCTGCAGATAAATCTGATTCCACCATGGTAGAACGGATAGTTTCCTCCTCTCCAAACAGCATCACCTTAAACAGACGATATTCAAAGACCATATAACCTGCAGACAGTACCATTAAAGCCCCTGTCAAAGCCCTGGACAGCCTTCTGTCATGTATCCACAGCCAGAAAATGGCCACCACCAAATAGGCAAGAATAAAAAAGCCAAAGTAAGAAAAATAAGAGACAAAAGGATAACAGAACAGAGCCAGATAAAGACCGATAGATGGTCTCCTGTAGATTCTCCGCAGTAGGTAGATTACCAGAGGAAGGGAAGCAAAAGGAATCCCAAAGGCAGGGAACAGGTTAAGGATACCATAGGTAAACCCAAACAAGACTGCCAAAGGCTTGTATTCCGAAAAGCTTTCGCCATACCAGTCTCCTGCCAGCAGCCATATGGAGCCTACAGAAATAACCACCTTTAACAGATACCCTGCCACATAGGCCGCAAAGGAGGGCAGAAGGACATACAGCAGGGTATATAAAGACAGCTCCGAAGGCAGATTATCCCTGCTGATTCCTCCCAGAAAGGGTATCTCTACCGCCTCTCCAAAGAAGCTATTGGTATTCTTCATCATCTGCATCTGGGCTACAAACAAATCCAGATTGTCATGTACCTCTATATAGCTGCCTTCCCCAAAGCAAATATAGACGACAGCCACACTCACCAGAAATATGCCAATCAATCCCCAATACCAGTATGTCTGGATTCTTTTTTTCACTCTTGTACCCTACCCTTTCTCAGCTCCCCTATTCCGGTATGAACCAGCCACGCCAGTGCTGCATAGAACAAGCCCATACTATAAATCATATATCGGGGCTGGCAGAAAATCATTGCGCCCACCACCAGAGAATTGATGAAAATACCACCCAATACCACCTCTGCAAACGTCAGTACTGATAACCTTTCTCCTCTTTTCTTGAACCAAAGCCACCCATAGAGTCCCAGATACAGTCCATAGGCACCCAAAGCAAAGAAATTCAAGAGAGGATGCATCCTAGCCACCGAGTTAATTAATCCCTTTAATATATTGGAGATATAAACTCGAAGTAAATCCCCCTTTTCCTGAGACAGCAGTACCTTTGCCAGTGCATTACAGTAACGGTCATATCCTAGAGCCTTGTCTACCTCTGTTACTGCTCCCTCTGCCCGGACTACCTCCTCTATCACCGGATTAATAATTCCGTAGCCAATGGCGTCATAGCTGTCTGCATAATGGGTAGACAGCTCCTCCCAGCCTTCTGGAGCAAAAGCAATATTCAACCCCTGCTGCCAGGCCTGTCCATAGATTTCCTCATAGATTTTCTTCTGTGTTTCATCCGAAAACAGCTGTCCATCCTCCCATGATGCGGTATAAATCAGGGTACATAACAGCCCCATGGAATTACCCGAATGCTCTATCCAGGCTCCCCTTACCCAATAGTTATAGAGCCTGTCCGTCAGCTTGCTGCCAAAAAATACCACTACTGTGAGAGTAAATAAGAAAAACAGCCTTCGCAGTCTTCGTTCTCTCAACAGATAATACAGGACAAAGACTGCTGCCATCAGACAGAGCGTAATCAGCATCTGCTTTCTTAAGTTGACTAGCAGTAAGGCCAGACAGACTGTTCCTGCCAGATGCTTTGTCTTTTCCTCACTTATATATTGAAACAGCTGCAGGACAAACAGCACATATAAAGAAAGCCCCAGTCCCTCTGTCATAATACTGTCTGTATAGGCAGAGCCTCTGTTGGCGACAAAACGGCATAAAAAAGTGACTCCAAACTGAAAGCCCATAGCTAACACTGCCAGATACAGCTGCCCTCCTGCCGCTTCCTTAACAGTCAATGCCAGCTTCCAGGCTGCATAGGCTGCCACCAGACTCTGCACCAGAACCACCGGCAGCAGATATCCTTCCTCTCCAAACAGTTTTCTGAATATCCACAAAAAGGTGGGATACAGAGGTTCTCTGGAGATATGCATCGTTGCATAGCTGCCTGAATCCACACACCATACCGGCCCGTCTAAAAGCGGAAAAAGCAGGTAAAAGCCGGCACAGATGAAAAACAGAATTATCTCTGTTTTTTTCTTAATCACATTCCTCATCCCTTCTTTTTCCCTGAATCATATTTAACCGAAACTCAAAATCCCTTCTGTTTTTCATGGCCATATTGGAGAGAATCAGACCGGAAAAAAAGGATTGAATAGCTGCCAGCATCACAAAGCCACACACAAACAGGGTGGGAAACTTTTCTACTGTACCGGTTTGAATAAAATCCACCAGCACCGGAATAAAAAAGATAATGGACATCAGTGCCAGAACAGTAGCCAGCAATCCAAAAAATCCCAATGGCTTATAGTCCTTGTACAGCTTGCTTATCGTTCCCAATACCCGAATACCGTCCACATAGGTATTCAGCTTAGACTGACTGCCTTCCGGCCTGTCCCTGTACTCAATAATCACATTTTCAATCTGCATATTGTTGGATACGGCATGAATCGTCATCTCCGTTTCGATTTCAAAGCCCTTAGACAGAACAGGAAACGTCTTGACAAAGCCATAACTAAAGGCTCGGTAGCCCGTCATAATATCCTTAATCTTACAGCCAAACAGCCGGTTAATACAGCCTCTCACCAGACTGTTTCCCAGATTGTGAAAGGGCCTTTTATTTTCCTGAAAATAGGTAGAGGAAAGTCTGTCCCCCACCACCATATCTGCATTATGTTCCAGCACCATTTCCACCATCTGAGGAGCGTATTCCATAGGATAGGTATCGTCCCCATCCACCATTACATAACATTCTGCCTGAATTTCCCGAAACATGCGCCGGATTACATTTCCCTTACCCTGCATATACTCATGGCGAACTACTGCTCCGGCCTGTGCCGCCAGCTCAGCTGTCCTATCCGTAGAATTGTTGTCGTACACATATACCACTGCCTCCGGCAACGCCTGTCTGGCATCCGTTACCACCTTGGCCACCGTCTGCTCCTCATTATAGCATGGTATTAAAACAGCAATCTTATCCATTGTCGTATTTTTCTCCTTTCGGCCACGACCCTTCTGTTCTTTATCATGACCTATATTTTAGCAGAATATTCCTTTTGCGTCCATAGCCGCAGACGGATGGAGCCTTTCCTTCGCCATTAGAGAAGAACTTCCCTGATTCGACTAAAAGCCCTGATAAATAAACTCCACCGCACTATAGCCCGGTCCATAGTAACCCAGCAAAATCGTGTAAAACAGCAGTGCATACCAGAGAATGAATCTGACAGGAAGCTTCTGTGATTCTATTCTCTCTCTAACAGATTGCTTCTGCTGCAGCAGAGAAACCACCCACAGTATCAGTAGAGAGACTACGGCAATCACTGCTTCAATCACATCCAGCCCCAGAGCAAAAAGAGAGCCGTCCACAATCACTCCTGGATTCCATACCCCTACTGCCTGTCTTAACATGATTAACGCATCTTTAACGGAATCTGCCCGGAAGAAGACGAAGCCAATATTTACCAGAAGGAAGGTACGCAGGATTCGCAACAGCTGCAATCCCCGACTGCCAGCAGGAATCCTCAGTTTCTCCAATCCCTTTTTAAACAACGGCTCCATCAGCTCTCCTACCACAATATATCCCCAATGCAGCAGCCCGGAGCCAATAATATATTTCCAGTCCCCACCGTGCCAGAAGCCCACGGTAAACCAGAGAATAAACATCGCGGTAAAGGTAGTCAGCTGCTTTCCTCTCTTTTTTCCCAGCTTCTCCTTTCCCCATTTTCCCAGCTTGGTAAAAGTAGCCGTCCGGAGCAGAGGATAAAACACATACTCCTTCATCCATACACCCAGAGTAATATGCCACCGTCTCCAGTACTCGGAAATGGTTTGGGAAAAAAAAGGCGTTTGAAAATTTTCCGGCAGCTTCAGACCAAAGGTTTGAGACATTCCTAAGGCAATATCCATCCCACCGGAAAAATTGGTATAGAGCTGGAAGGCAAAGCAGGCCGTAGCCAGCCAGATATAGAATCCAGGATAGCTGTTGTAATCGCTGTATACGGTATTTACCACCAGACTCATCCTCTCGGAAATAACCAGTATCTTAAAAAATCCCCAGACCATCCTCTGCAATCCCATAGTTACCTGCCGGTAGTCAAAAGGATGAGGCTGATAAAACTGTTCCCCATCCTCCCGATAGCGAAGCACCGGACCGGACAGAATCGCTGGAAAATAAAGCCCATACAAAGCCAGCTTCAAAAAATTCTTTCCGGGCTGTGCAATACAATGGTATACGTCTATCACATACCCCAGAATGGTGAGGGTATAAAAAGATACACCTAATGGTGCCAAAAGACCGAAGCCGGTATACTTTAAAAGCACCAGAATCCCCAGCAGAATTGCTGTTACTGCCAACAGAACTCCCCGCCTTTTTTTACTGTCTTCGATTCGTACCATCAGGTGCATCCCCCCATGGGCTATCAGACAGGCCGCCAGGGGATAAAGGATGAGAATCCCATTTCCAGTCAGCAGATAATAGGCAATGCTTGCTGCCAACAGAACTCCCCATCGCAGCTTTGCCGGAAACAGATAATATAAAACCAGTATGCCTGTATAAAAGCATAAAAAATAAAAGGATGTAAATGTAGCCTGCATACAGAAGAATCCTTACTCTCCGATTTGTTCCAGAATAATGTCTACCATCTCTCCTACGTTTTTCATCGTCACTACCTGTCCCATGGTAAACTTTACTCCCAATTCCTGCTCCACTGCTGCCACCAGATTGATATGCTCCAGAGAATCCCAGTCCTCAATATCGTCAGCCGTGGTTTCTTCCTCCACTACAATAGATTCATCGTCAAACACATCCCTAAATACTTCGTTTAATGTTTCAAATATTTTTTCCCTTGTCATCACCATTTCTCCTGTTTTTTCTCTATTTCTTACTTCTATATTTATTCGTAACTGTTCACTGTTCTCACTGTTACGTTGTTACTGCTACGTTTTCCTATGTTTCTATATAACGATTCTTTTTCTGATAATTTTCAGGAATATCAAACTGCCAGACTGTATTGCCTTCCTGGTCTCCCTTCACCTGCCGAAAGCCCTGTAGCTGATAAAAGTCTTTCACCATCCGGTTTTTGGCAGTGGGATAATAATAGCCGATAATCGTAGAGATACCTACACTCTGACATTCCTCTACCAACTGGTCCATCATGGCATATTCCATATCCCGCTTTAATACCCTGCAACTCATTATCCACAAATCCACATGGAGCTGCTTTTCCCTTTTGTTTCCAATTACTACAGAAACTACTCCATTGTCACCAAACTTATCCTCCAGCCTGCCATACAGGGTGATATAGTCGGGAGAGGCTGCTGTCTGCTCAATCTCACTTTGAGTATATCTTTTGGTGGTAAGGTTAAACTGGTTGCTCTTATTGGTCAGCTGGGCAATTCTGGCCATATAAACCGGCTCAAAGGCTTTAATTGTTCCCTTCATTTCCAGAGAGGTCAGATATTCTCCATAGTCTGCAAAGTGAGCCTGCTGCCTTTCCCGCAGCAGATTAGCCTGATACATCTCATTTCGCTTTCTATCATCCTCTGAAAGACTGACTACCTCAAAGAAGCCGGAGCGATCCAGAATACGGATATATTGCTCCGGGGTTTTTAAGTCCGGAACAGCAGTTCCTGGTAGCTGACTGCGCACAATTTCCCGCTCTGCAGGATTGTCATCCACAAAAACCAGACTTTCCGGCAGCAGATTCAGCTCCTGAGCAATCTCTGCCAGATTCCTGCTTTTCGGCTCCCAGTTTGCTTTGATTTTAATAAAATCCTCCGGTCTCAGGATTCCCTCCGGATGTGCCAGTCCTGCCAAAGCATTTTCCTCTTCATTTTTGGAACACACACTCAACAGCACGCCCAGCTCCTTATGTGCCTTCAAATAGGTCTGAAACTCTGAAAAAACCTGCCCCATAGAGGTTTCCTGACCAATTTCCAAATTCTCCACTCCATCGTCTCCCACAATTCCTCCCCAAAGGGTATTGTCCAAATCCAAGACGAAAGCCTTCTTATTCTTTCCAAATATGGCTTTGATGATATGGCTGAGATTACAAGCAAACTCAGGAATAGCCTGCAGGCACATACAATACTTATACATATGCCAGTAAAAAGGATCTGCCCATCTCTCCAGCCCATAGCTGGCAGCCATATAATGAATATCGTGGATATAAAAATTGTCATGGGTATCTGCATACTGATAAAAACGCTCGTTCAGTCTGGTTAAAAACCGAATCCGCCCGCTAATATCACTGCTCTCCTTGTTTCCCATTATCCGGTAAAAAGGAGGCTCAAAATTATTCTGTATAACCGGACAGCCATAGCGATTTCTTAATGCTTCCCACATTCCCTGAAACCGGCAAAACCAGTTTTCCAGCATAGCATCCACGCTGGCTTTATCGGCTCCCGGAGCAGGAAAGGAGGTAATATTCCGACTGCTGGTATGGATATAGATTACCTCTGGCTGAAAGGCCTCCAGCCTCTTATTTTCAAACATGGCATCCTCATAGTACTGACCATACTCTGATTCATAAAACTCCGGCTCAATGCCCTGATTTAATAAAAACAGCTCCAGAATACGAAGGATATCATGAGTAGTGCTGCCTCCCAGTACTGCCACTCGCTTACGGATACGGGAGGTTTTCTCTGCCAACAGCAATCGCCGCAGCTTTTTCGCATTTTTTAAGACAGCTTCACTGTCAAAGGGATATTCCAATTCTCTCAATTTACCAAGCTCCTTACCAATCTTCTATTACTATTCACACGTCAGCCAGCTAACCTGTAAATGGTAACGGGCATCGCCTGCATATAAAGTCGCCTACGGCGAGGCAGGCGATGTATGGGCTGAATGTATATGTTCTCTCCACGCCCCGCAGCAGAGGGCATGGCGTCGTGTGAAAAGTAACACTCTTCTGACTTTTCTAAATCCTGCTAAGGTGACTATTGGTGAAAAGGCGGATGCCTTTTGCATCCGCCTTATTTTACCATACTTTATTATATGATGCTAGGGTCAAAAGGTCATCTATTTTCTGTCTTGCATGAAAATAGATGACTTTGGGACCCACAAAGCATGAGAAAACAACTGTTTTTCGTATAAAAATGTGCGGATTTCAAATTTTTTAGGATTTCGTGAGCGTGAAACGCGAAGAAATCCGTAAGCATCAAGGGGTCAAATGCTTTTGCCCCCAACATCTTATATGCCGCTACATCTAATTATTTTTTGTGGTTTCATACTCTAAAATGACCTCGGAAAGCTTTTCTGCATATTTATCCCGTCCCTTTTGAGACAGATGAATGCCATCCTCCAGATAGTCGTCTGCGGTATAGGCATCCAGTCCAATTCCATTATATCCATCCAGAAACAGAGTATGCATATCGTTTGCTACATTTTCACAAACCCGATGGTAGGCCACCAGAGTTCCTCCTCCATTGTTGACCATATTGCCGTCCCCTAAATATTCTCTGTTTTCTCCCCAGAACTGGGCATAATTAGGAGAACATAAGACGATAGTAGCCTCGGGAAAGTTTTCTCTCAGCTTCTGGATAGCAATCCGCAATGCTCCCACATAGGTATATTCATCATAAAAATCTTCCTCATCATTCATGGTAAGACCACTGAGAAAATCGTTCATTCCATATTCAATCACAAAGTAGTCCGTCCGGGAAAAATCACAGGTATCGAAGACCTCTCCGGCCCGATAGCCATCCAAAATAGAAGAATCTACATTGCCGCAGATGGCATGCACCACTCCCTGCAGAGAGCGGGAAGTCCACTTGGCATACTCTGCACTCTCATAGGTAGTCAGGGCTGCCGTAGTACCGCCCATGGCCAGATTATAGACATCCGCATCACACCTGACTCCTGTTAGATAGGCAATCCCTGTTTCATTTCGATAGCCGTCCAGAATACTGTCTCCTAAAAAGACGATTTGCAGTCGGTTTTCATCATGCTCCTCCGGCACAATTTCTGTCACTTCCTGGTGGGCAATCTCCGGCTCATTAAGCTGGGAAGGGTCTACCACTACTTCTTCCTGCTGTGGCTGTTCCATAAGGGAAGAAGGTTCTTCCTTTTGAGGGATATCCTGGGGGATTTTCTGATGGGGAGATTCCTCTGCTTCCGTTTTCTCTGACGGAGATTCACCCTCCTGAGACTGTACCAGCTCCTTATCCCCAATCTTTTGACCCGGATCAGTAACCTCACTGATTACAATGGCATTTCCACTTGTATTCTTTCCGCTTTCCTTTTCTTTTTCGCTGCCACAGCCTGTTACACAAAGAATACACAAAGCCAGGGTCAGCAGTCTGCTCCATTTTTTCATCGCTTTCCTCTCCATAATAAAATAAAACTTTTTTTGTCTATTTTGTCTATACGGTTATCTTCTGCATTATATCATAAAGTTTCCCTTCTTTTAGCATATGCAGAAAACTTAAGGAAAAGTTGCGACATCCTTAAAAAATTCTTAATGTTTTCCGGTTTGATATTCATTACAAGCTTCAATCACCAGTGCTGCCTCCTGGTCAGTCATCTCAGGAAACATGGGCAAAGTCACACAATGCTCTGCCAAATATTCTGCATGAGGGCAGTCTCCCTTTTGATAGCCCAGATGGGCATAAGCCTTTTGCAGATGGCAGGGAACCGGGTAATGGCGGTTACACTCAATCCCCTTAGCCTCCATATATGCCAGAAAATCCTCCGGCTCCGGCACAGTAGCCACAAAAAGATGAAAGACTGGCTCCGTATCTTCGGGATGAGCCTGCATCCCAAACAGAGGATTGGTAATCTCCCGCAAATAACGCCAGCTCAGCTCCTGACGGCGACGAGTCCATTCATCCAAATATTTTAAACTCACACTTAAGACGGCTCCCTGAATACCCTCCATCCGCATATTGTAGCCTACCACATCATGATAATAGCGTACTTCACAGCCCTGATTTTTAAAGATATGAATTGCATCAATATAGGGCTGATGATTGGAAGTTACGCATCCTCCCTCTCCAAAAGCATAGAGATTTTTACCCGGATAAAAGCTAAAGCATCCTAAATCTCCCAGACTGCCCGTCATCAGCCCTTTATATCTGGCTCCATGAGACTGGGCACAATCCTCCACCACATAGAGTCCATATCGGTCTGCAATCTCTCTAATGGCGTGAAAATCAAAGGGCTGACCGTAGAGATGGACACCAATAATTGCTTTGGTTTTTTTGGTAATCCTGCGTTCCACATCTGTCGGGTCAATCTGCCAGGTATCCGGTGTACAGTCTGCAAAAACCGGGGTAGCCCCTGTATAGGTGGGTCCCCAGGCAGTAGCAATATAGGTATTGGCAGGGACAATCACCTCGTCTCCCTCTCCGATTCCCAATGCCAGCATAGCCAGCTGGAGAGCCGATGTACCATTGTCTACCGCAGAGGCTGCTGCTGTGCCAATATAGGCAGCAAACTCCTCCTGAAACCGGTCAGCATATTTTCCACCGGAAAAAGCAGTCTCCTCACAGACTTCTTCTATCGCTTTCAAATACTCGCTCTTATGATTTCTGTAGTTTCTTCCCAAATCGATTCTTTTCAGCATGCTCAATAACCGTATTCCTTTCCCATATCTGCCTGTCTTTTTCTAACATAGCTTCTTTTCTGCCTTCTAAACCATTGTACTTTCTTCCCATATCCACCTGTCTTTTTCTAAAATCCCTGCTTTTTCCCATCTTTTCTTTTCGTACCCTTATCTGCTGCCAACCTATCCTCTTCCCAAAATCTTTTCCGCAGCTTTATGATTTGAATCAGGTAGTTTTTCACCGTCTTCCAGATTCGCACCGTAGTATCATAATCCTCCTGCCAGTCCACCGGCAAATCCAGAATACGAAATCCCATCCGTTCTGCACGCAACAAAAATTCTATAGTATAAAACCAACCATTCTCTTTGCTGCAGGCTGATGCCAGCCGTCTGGCTGTCTTTGCTCTTACAAAGGTAAAGCCGCAGACGGCATCCGTACATTTCATCCTGAATACTGCCTGCAGCAGCCACAAAAGTCCCTGGGACGTTATTCTTCTATACCATTTTCTCCCTCTGGTATTTGAGTCTTTGCTAAATCGAGTACCATTAATATACTCCAGTTCAGGGCAGACTTCAAACAGATGAATTACCTGCCCCAAATGTTTAATATCTGTAGACAAATCAATATCCATATAGCCTACAATCTCACTTTGATTCAGAGCAATTCCCTTACGAAAAGCTGCTCCTACGCCTCTTTTGGTAATCCGTACATAGGATACCTCCTGATATTTTTCACAAAGTTTCTCTGCAATCTGTGGTGTCTCATCCGTAGAACCGTTGTCTATAATCATCAGTCTGCAGGGAATCTTCATCTGCTGTCTTATGTACTCTACCGTCCTGTCAATCCCCTTTTCCAGCCGCAAACGTTCATTGAGAACCGGAAATATGATTGTTACCTCCATTTTGTACTCCACTCCTTTTACGGGCTTCTGTCCATCAGCCCGTTATCTTCTCCACGCTTTCCACCAGATACCTTTGATGCTTAAAAATCAGACTAATCATTACCGACAGATATTTTAAAATAATGGTCAGCAACGTAAATACTCCAAAAAAACCGAAGGAAAGAAAGCCCATGGTAGACAGCCAGCCCTCCACCGGCTTATTGGCACTAAATACAGAGCAGGCAAGATAGATGGCTACCCCCAATGTAAAGAAAAGAAAGACTCCACTCAGCAGTAAAGATGCCTTTTCCATTCCATTGGTAAAATAGATAAAGGAATCCAATGCCAGACTGGTTCTCTCCTTCCGGCAGCCTACCTTTCTTCCCTTTTTTCCCTTTCCTTCATAATAAACGGTATCCGTCTTTAAGCCACAGTTCATATATATGGCTTTACGATAAGGAATATACTTTCCAATGGACATTACCCGGTTAATGGCTCTTCGGGACAGAATACGAAAGGTTTCCTGCCCAATCTTGCTCCCGGAATGGCTGGTCATATTATAGAGCCAATAAAATAACCCGGAACTAAGCTTTCCTCCTCCTTTTCGTCCTGCTGCCACCACATCATAGCCCTCCAGCAGCCTATGATATATCTGAACAATCAGCTCTAAGGGATAGTCCAGACAGATATCATCAAACTCATAGACAAAATCCCCGATAGCCATGTCCCTGCCTGCATTCATCGAGGCTTCCACACCCTGAAAATAACTCATATGAATAATCTGCATCATATTTCCTCCGGCTGTCTCCTGATTTTCTTTAAAAAATTCCTTCAGCCTTTCCACACTGCCATCCACAGAGCCATCATTAACACAGATAATCTCATATTTTTCAAAGGTCTCCCGCATTAGAGGCAGTACCCTTTGAAAAAAAGGCAGGATACGCTCCTCATCATTTTGGATATAGACCACCATAGACACAAATTTACTCTCCTGCCCTCTCCTTTCCTGGTTTTCTTGCATCTTCTGCTTCTCCATCAAAGAAATTCCTCCAAATCATATACCGTATTAATCTTCCCCGACAAAACACTGACGAAGTGGGGATATTTCGAATCCACTCTAATTTTGGTGGGACGGGAATCATCCACCTCTGAAGACTTCAAAATAGGCTTCATAGAAAATAATGACTTGATATATTCATACGCATATTCGTCCTTCATATATTTTCTCGCCAGATGATCCATATACTGCCAGGCAGACCTGGGCCTGTTCTGACAGGTGTTGCAGTTAGCCAGCTGCATCTGACTGCAGCTCATCCCCTTCTGACAGCCAAATCGGGGCAGCTTCTCATAGCTGGTTACATGGGGAGTAAAGGTAACAGAGGTAAGAGAATGATAGCCGGACTTTCCAAAGGGCATAATCGAAAAAAAAGGACCATCCATCACGGTAATTCCTATATTTTCCAGCTTTTGAGAGGGACGGCAGAGAATAATCTCACACAGCTCATACTTAATATCAAAAGGCTTCTGTCCTCCCTCCACTAACTGCAGTATCTGATTTACCGAAGCATAGGAGGCATTTAATACATAGACAGTAGCATAGCTTCTGCCATCATCCATTTCTACCCTATATTCTTTTCCTTCCCGCCAAATTTCTCTTATTCTGGCATGGCAGACTATGGTTACATTTTTCTCCTCTTCCAGCTGCTGCAGATAAAAATCTCTTAACAGCAGTGCATCATAGGTGTATTCCTCTGTTAAAAATGCTCCGTCACACATTCCTTCTCGAAAATAGGCAGCTACCGGTACCTCCTCACAGCGAATCTGTGCCGCTTGGCAAAAGGACTCGAACTGTCTTCTATCCGTCCAGGAAAATCGGGAGGAAGTAGCATAAATCTGGCGAAAGGAGGAGTGAATACAAAAAGCAAATTCCTCTGCAAAACGTCGGAAATAGCCTGCTGACCTCATCGCAGTAGAAAGACTGCGCGGATAATGATAGCCCATATGCACTCTGGCCTGGTTTATATAGGTGGCTCTTCCGAAGGGAGCTTCATCATACTCCAGCAAAAGTACCCTCTCTCCCTTTTTTGCACAGTATAAGGCCGCATACATACCATATAGCCCTGCACCGATTATAATCTTATCATATATACTGCTCATCTTATGTCACCTGTTATACATGGCTTCCCATTCTTCTCTGGGGACTGCTGAAACGCTGTTGACCCCATAGTAGGTAGCATAGGCTACATTTACCCAATAGCCACTGTCCTCACTACTTAACTCTGATTTGTAGGCATCGGTATACTTATTTTCAAATTCCGGCCGCAGAAGTGGTACGGTAATATCCATCACCCCTGCTGCCTTCTGCTCCTCAATAAAGGTAAATCTTTCCCTGCTCTCCCGATAAACCCTGACCACATTGGCTCCACAGTCCAGATAGGTAAATACAAAATAGAGAGCAAAAATTGAGGTAGCTGCCAGCTTTAATGTACGCAGATAAAGATCCTTATCCGTTACATCTACAATTCCCTGAATACTAGCCATAATCATAAAAATACTGGCTCCAAAATAGACCCTGACCACCGGCTCGGGAACCAATACCAGAGCATAACAGGTAGCCAGAGAAACCAGAAAGAAAATCAGCATATTCCGGCTTCTTTCCCATTCTGCCTGCTGCTGTCTCACCAGAATAAAGGCCACAATGCAAATAGCTATCAAAAGAAAAAGATTATTACGGATAGCCAGATTAATCTTTAACCACCTGGATAAAATGGCCAGCCAACCCGTATGCTCCTCTTCCATATACTGCATTCGGTTGCTATTGCCCGGTGCCAGTGTCATAAATAAAAATCCGGTTAAATTTCCTACCAACCCCACTATCATCCACACTCTGACTCTTTTATGCTTCCAGATATAGAGAACTATCCAGATACTTACCAGCAAAATACATCCACCGGAAGTATTTTCATTGCACCAGCCTGCTGCCAGACCGGATAAAAACAACCCGATTGCCGGTGCAATCTGTGAGACTCCCTCATAGTCTGCCTTCATGCAATACCTCACTGCCGATATATATCCCATAATAAAGGTACTTCCCCATAAATAATTGCAGGCACCGGTTTCCCACAGTACCGTCTGGGCAAAGGAAACAGCAAAGGTCCAAACAAAAAGGTTAATCAGCAGATAGACAAATACGTCATACTTTTTTTTATGTTCAATATTATAGTACATAAATAGTGTCAATAATACAAAGACCAGACTGTTGCAGATATTAAAAATCCACTTATCTCCTTTTAAGAAGCATCTTAAAATCATACTTCCCACACTTCTGCCTGTCCAGGTCATATACTGATGCTGCTCCTGTCTGAGCAAATCCCACAGACTATTGGCTCTCGCCACCACGCTGCCATAGGACAAATCATCTGTCATAGCCGGAGTAAAAATATTGTAAATCAGCACAGCCAGAAAAGAAAGAACCACCAGACAGATAAAAAGAATCCTTCTGCACTTTTCCTCCTTTATATCCAACACCAGTTTTTTTCCTCTCAAGGTTATCTCCATCCCTACTTTCCTTCCTTTCCCGCACCCTTAAATACGAAAAACTTTTGTCCGATAAAATTAAAGACGATAAACATACCCATACCGACTACCAAGGCTATATTTTCCACAATTTCCTTATTGTACCCGGAAAGCACTGCTTTGACCATCGGCTTAGCCAGTCCATAGGCCAACAGATAGCATACCAAAATATGCAAAGCAAACTTCAACGCATGCTTTCCATTTCCTCCTTCCACATGAAACGTATGCTTTTTATTGGCAAAATAAGAAAAAATACTGCCTATAGTATAGGATACTGCACTGGACTGCCAGTATCCCATATGGAATACATTATAAAACACCGTCATCAGTACATATCCCAGAATCGTATTCAGCACGCCAATAATTCCAAAATGCAGTATCTCGTCAAACAGTTTCTTCATAACCATGATACTCCTTAAACCATGAGGCAAATCGTTTGATTCCCTCATCCATAGTAGTGGCCGGTTTAAATCCAAAGTCCCTCACCAGCTCGGAAACGTCAGCATAGGTTTGATACATATCCCCAGGCTGCATGGGAAGAAATTCTTTTTTCGCCTCTCTCCCCAAATATTTTTCCAATACCGAAATAAAATCCATCAGCTTCTCTGGGCGGTTATTCCCAATATTATAGATTTTACAGCAGGTTCCCAGACTATCCGGAACCGGAGGAGTGCAGAGAATATTCTCCATCCCCTGAATAATATCATCAATATAAGTAAAATCCCTGTACATATCTCCCTGATTATAGATTTGAATGGGTTCTCCTGCCATTATCTGCTTTGCAAATTTATAACAGGCCATATCCGGTCTTCCATAAGGTCCATATACGGTAAAAAACCTGAGTCCGGTAGCCGGAATGTCATAGAGCTTACTATAGGAATAAGCCATCAGCTCATTAGATTTCTTCGTGGCAGCATAAAGACTTACCGGCCGGTCAACTGGGTCCTCTATAGAAAAAGGAACTTTTCCATTCCCTCCATATACAGAGCTGGAGGAAGCAAACACCAGATGCTCCACCGGATAGTGGCGACAGGCCTCTAAAACATGAAAAAATCCCACCAGATTAGACTGAATATAGGATTCCGGATTGTCAATACTATATCGTACCCCTGCCTGAGCTGCCAGATTAATCACTATCTCCGGTCTCTCTTTTTCAAACAGATGGAATACGGTTTCCTTATCTGCCAGGTCTCCCCGAAAAAAGCTGTGGTGTTGATACTTCTCCAGCTTTTTTAGACGATTCTCCTTTAATGACACCTCATAATAGTCATTCATATTGTCCAGGCTTATCACCCTGGCTCCCTGCTTTAACAGCCTATCTGCCAGATGGAAGCCGATAAATCCAGCCCCTCCCGTAATCAGATAGGTCTTCGTTATATCCAATTGCCGTTTTTTTTGTTCCATAAAACCTTTCTCCGCCCTTTCTCCGACTCCCTGTTCCGTCTATATCCATCAATGCCCTGTTAGAATCAGCCATATAAACTGAGCATTGGAACGGACATATCTTTTCAACAGTCTTCTGGGATCCTGTATCAGTCTGTACAGCCATTCCAAATAACACTCCTGCATCCATTTAGGTGCTCTTTTGGCTGTCCCTGCATGAAAATCAAAGGCAGCTCCCACGCCCAGCATAACTCCATTAATTCTGCCCCGATGCTCATACATCCATCTTTCCTGTTTTGGTGCTCCCAGCCCTACCCAGACAAAATCCGGCCGGGCAGCGTTAATTTCCTTAATCACCTGCTGATCCTCCTCCTCCGTCAGCTTGCGGAAGGGGGGTGAATAGGCTCCTACAATTTGCAGCTTGGGAAATTGCTGCCTGATATTTTTCTCCAACGCTTCCAGCGTCTGTTCCGTACTTCCATAAAAATAATGCCGATAGCCCCGTTTTTCAGAAAGTCTGAGTAATGCAGGCATTAAATCCGGTCCTGCTATCCGTTGAGCATTCTTATAGCCCCGTACTCTGCAAATCAAGGACAGCGGCTTACCATCCGGCACGGCAATTACAGAGCTGTTTTGTACCTTTCGGTAAAAATCATCATTATAAGCCATTATTGTAGTGTGTACATTAGAAACACAGACATACTCTCCCCTCAGTGATTCCAGGTTCTTCGACAGGTAATAGAGTACCGATTTCATATTGGTAACGGCAATATCCACACCTAAGATGTTACAGGATTTAGGCTCACTTAACTGCAACTGTTTTCTGTATTTCATAAAGATGGGCAAAATCTCCACATCATCCAATAAATATCTCTTATACAGCCGACGAGGCTCCTTTATCAGCCGGTAGAGCCATTCCATCCCCATATAGCTTATCCATTTGGGCGCTCTCTTTACTACTCCGGCCTCAAAATCTATGGTAGCACCTATATGGAGGGTCAGCGGTACCTGAAAGGCATCCTTATACTGATAATAAAACTTCTCCTGCTTGGGTGTACCCAAACCAATACATAGAATATCCGGCTTTGCCCTGTTAATCTTCTTAATAATATAGGCAATCTCATCCGGGTCATTTTCAAAAGTATAGCTGGGTGAATATACACCTGCTATCTTTAAACGCCTATATTTATACATCAGATTGACTGCTGCTCTTTGAGCCACTCCCTCTGCTGCTCCCAGCAAAAATATGGAAAATCCTTCCCGGGCAGCCATCTTACAGACCTCCGGAAAATAGTCGGAGCCGGAAATTTTTTCCTTAATCGGCATCCCCAGAAGCCTTGACATCCAAATCAAAGGCTTACCATCTGTCAGAATCAGGTCCGCCTTTTCATAAATTTCCTTAAATAAGGGATCATGCTCGATTTTCACAATATGATCCACATTAGGTGTTACCACATAGCTGCTCTTATTTTCCAGAATCAGCCGTTTTGCTTCTTCTACTGCCTCATCCATCGTTAAATTGTCTATCTGTGTATTTAAAAACTTCATTCTCATATAAGAAACCCTCATGATCCATACTATCTATCATATCTTCTATCCT
Source organism: Lachnospiraceae bacterium (assembly GCA_017532145.1). Classification (GTDB taxonomy): domain Bacteria; phylum Bacillota; class Clostridia; order Lachnospirales; family Lachnospiraceae; genus Kineothrix. Next base: position 25,539 of record JAFXJR010000058.1, read on the forward strand.
GACCAAATCATGGTTTTCCCCTGTTCTATCAGCAAAGCATACGGATACACAGTCGCTTGACTGCTAATTCTTTTCCCCTATGATGGAATAGATTGTATCAAGGATTTTGACAGATTTCAACCTATGATTTGTACCAATGTCTCTCTATACTTTTTCCGTTCAACCATAAATGCTTGGGGCTGATGAAAAATCTAGTACCACGAATAATTCATATTCGGTGTACTAATTTTAGAAGATACACTTGTAGCAGCAATATGATGTTGGAACCAAAAGCTTTTGACCCTGGCATCCTAATATTGCTCTATTATAGTAAAAAATTACCAGCCACGTCAATGTTACAGCCACATTTCCTTGAAGGGAACTTTAACTTTAGCCACCTTTTCTTATCCTTTCCAGATTCCATAGCAAAGTATGATGTCATACAAAGACTGTAATTTTTTTCCATGTATTGCCCTGAACAATGATTTTTGCTATACTGCATGTGTATTGCAACAGATTTACCCCGTTTACACCATTATTTTGGAGGATCTATGAAAAAAAAGCTTGTCTCTTTTTTGCTGTCACTTTCTATCTTTATCCACGGCTCACTACCCGTTATGTCGGCAGCTTCACTTACTAAAGATGGGGAAATAGATGTAAAAACTACTTTAATCGAGCAGGAGATAACGGAATCTTTTGCAGAATCTGGAGAGGATAGCACTGAAGCTCTGAAAACAGCTGGCGCCTTTGCCGAACCTGTAGAAAAAGATACTGAAACTTTGGAAGCAACTGGCTTCTTTACTGAATCCAGAGAAGAAAATACTGAAACTCTGAAAGCAGCTGACTCTCTTGCTGAATCTGTAGAAGAAGATACTGCAGCTCTGGAAACGACTGAGTCCTTTGCTGAATCTGAAGTAACCAGTACAGAAGTCCAACTATTGGAAAAGGATGCAACAGATAACAAGGAACTGGCAAAAGAAACTCCCCTGTCTCTATTGTCTCCTGCCCGACAGGCTTTGTCAGAGCTGCTTGCAGAAAAGACGATTTCTGCTCTGATCTATCTGTGTGACTACTATGACTTAAAGGAAAGTGCTGACAACCTGAGTGAAAGTCTGGTCTCCCTGCCCAGTGGACAACTGGTTATCCTTGAGGATGTAGAGCTGGACAGCTCACTGGAAGTATGGTATCGGGTTTCCTGCCTTTTAGACAACCAGACATACACCGGCTATATTCAGAAAAAAAATCTGGCCTATTCCGATGAAGATTTTCTGGCTTGGGAACAGAAATATCCCCTTAGTTCTTTCGATTCCATACAGAATCTAAGATATACTATGGAGGATGTCTATCAGTTTCCGTCCAGCTATCGGGGAGCGTTGACTATTTTAAAAAATGCACATCCTAACTGGGTTTTCGTCCGTATGAACACCAACTTAAACTGGGATTATGTAGTAGAAAATGAAGCTTATCAGGACAGGAGTATGGTACCCTCTACCTCCCCTGCCAGCTGGAAAAAGGCTGATTCAGGACAACCTAATTGGTCCATTGCCTCCCATGAAATCATTCGATACTATCTGGATCCCAGAAACTTTTTAAAGGATCCCTATATCTTTCAGTTTGAACAGCTTACCTACAACCGCAGCTATCATACCCAGAATGCTGTACAGCAGCTGCTGTCCTCTACCTTTATGAAGGGACAGCTTCCCGATAATAGTATCACCTATGCTAAAGCTTTTTATGATATTGGCCGCTCCAAAGGTGTCAGCCCCTTCCATCTGGCCTGCCGGGTCTATCAGGAACAGGGACGGGGAACGTCTCCTTTGATTTCAGGTACATATCCGGGCTATGAGGGACTCTATAACTATTTTAATGTGGGGGCTGCCGGAGATACGGAGGCTCAGGTTATTCAGAATGGTCTGGCCTATGCCCGCAGCAAAGGTTGGACAAGCCGTTATGCCTCTTTAGCTGGCGGAGCTTCTATTCTATCCCAGAACTATATTCTGGAGGGACAGGATACCCTTTATCTGCAAAAGTTTGATGTGGATAACAGTGCTAACGGTCTGTTTTGGCATCAGTATATGCAAAATCTCAGCGCTCCTTCCAGTGAAAGTATTGGTATTAGAAACGCCTACAATAGTGCAGGTGCTTTAGATAATGCCTTCGTCTTTAAGATTCCGGTTTACAACAATATGCCGGAAACTGCCTGCCCGCTTCCTGCAGAAGCTACAAGTAACTATGTCTTTAGTGATATTCAGGTTGTTCCAGGGAACTGGAAATATGAAAGTGTCAACTATGTCTATGAAAAGAGACTGATGATGGGTATTTCCGGTACCACTCTTTTTAAGCCGGATGATTCATTGACCCGTTCCATGTTTGCTACTATTCTCCATCGTGCTGCAGGTACTCCCCATGTAACCTTTAGCAATCGCTTCACCGATGTCCCGGCAGGTCAGTGGTATAGTAATGCCATTATCTGGGCTCAGCATCAGGGCATTGTATCAGGCTATAATGATGGCTCCGGGCGCTTTGGTATTAACGACCCGATTACCAGAGAGCAGATTGCCAGAATGCTGTATGAATATGCTGCTAAACGGGGGTATAACGTGTCCCAAAGGCATCCTTTAGATCCGTTTGTGGATCAGGCCAGTATCAGCAGCTGGGGAAGGGACTACCTAAGCTGGGCAGTTGGAGCCAGCATTGTTACTGGTAAGCCTAATGCAGACGGAAGCTGCAGTCTGGATCCCAAAGGCTATGCTACCCGTGCAGAATGTGCGGCTATGATAATGAGATTTTTGAAGACGTATGGATAAAATGAGGAAATGAAACCAGAAGTTTGAATATAGTATATCTCTTATTTGCTCAAAGCAAAGCCAGAGCATGAAACCGCTCCACGATAGAAAAACGAATACCCAGTGTTACTTTATCCACGAATAAAAAGGCTTATTTGCCAAGCATTATGTAGGAATCTATCGAAAAAATGGTAAAGTAATAGTTACTTTTCACATAATGCCAATCACCACACTGATTGGTGTGGGGTCAGTGATGAAATAGGGGAATAAAACCTGACCTCGCCGAAGGCAACTTTAAATGGGCAGGTTCTAAAACTAAAAAACAGGGAAGCTTCTGCCCCTGAAGCATATCCCTGTTTTTTTATTCTCTATTTATCTATTTTCTCTGACTTTGCTGTTTCTTCTTCCTTTCCCATCCATTCATTTTATGCTGGTAATTTTTCCTTCTCCAATCCTTCCTTCGTCCTGCACTACCCACTCCCATCTCAGTCAGCCAATACACTGCATAAGGTGTTTCTGGTCTTTTTCTGCAAAATTCACAATTCGGATCACTACAGCCTGTCTCCAACCATTGATTACAGGACAGACAACAGACCGCATCATATTGATAAACATACAACCTTGTCCTTTGCCCACATAGTGGACACTCTTTTTCCAGAAAATCTCCTATCTCTTTCCATTGGATTGCCTTCTTCCGTGACTTTAGATAATTTTTTCTGTTCTTCATTTGTTTTTACCTTTCATATATTGTGTTTGCACTCACCATGCTTGAAGTGGGAGATTTTCCTTTAATTCAGTTAAAATTTCCTTTGTTAATCCAGCCCACTTTATACAATGCTGTTAATCAAGTCTTCTTCCTCCTGAGTCAAAATCGTACCCTCCCAGATAGCGGTAACAGCAGAAGCCAGCATTCCCTCTTCACTGTCTGATAAATAGTTCTGTATAGCTCTCCATACATGCTTCATGGTATAACTGTCTGCCCGTAAAGAGTTTTCTGTATCGTTACTGCAAA
>JAFXJR010000059.1 GCA_017532145.1 Lachnospiraceae bacterium
ACCCCGTATTTCTAATCGATTGCGTATTACGATAGGTACTGACCAGGAAATGGATGTTTTTATACAAAAGCTGACAGCAATTTTACAATCGGAAGCAGGGGTGTAAATACGGATGGAAGCGTATACGGATTTTGCCAATGTATATGATATCTTTATGGATGATACCCCTTATCAGGAATGGGCAGAAGTGTTGGTTCAGTTAATAAAAAAATATGGTGTGGATACCAGAGAGAAGACTCTGGAAAAAGAAGCCTATACAGAGAGTCAGCAGACGTTGATGAAAGAAGTCCGGCTAGAGGCTGAACGCAGGATTATCGTAGATTTGGGTTGTGGGACAGGAATCCTTACTGAGTTGTTAGCCGATGCCGGATATGATATGATTGGTGTGGATTCTTCTCAGGATATGCTGAATGTGGCCATGGCCAGACGAGAGGAATCCGGAAAAAATATTCTGTATCTGAATCAAGATATCAGGGAGTTGGATTTATATGGTACAGCAGGAGCCATGGTCAGTGTTTGTGATTGTTTAAACTATTTGCTGGAGGAAGATGAATTGCTTCAGGTCTTCCGACTGGTAAATAATTATCTATATCCGGGAGGTATCTTTCTATTTGACTTTAATACCGTCTATAAGTATGAACAGGTGATTGGAGATACGACTATTGCAGAAAACAGAGAGGACTGCAGCTTTATCTGGGAGAATTTTTATGATAAGGAAAGCGGCATCAATGAATATGATTTAACCATATTTGTCAGATGTTCGGAAGAAGAGTATGCAGAGAGCGGTTTATTTCGTCAGTTTGTGGAAACCCATTTCCAAAGGGGCTATACCCTGGAGCAAATCAAGAGATTGGTGGAACAGGCAGGGATGAAATTTATTACTGCCTTGGATGGGGATACTCATCAGGAGCCAAGAGAGGAAAGCCAGAGGATTTTGATAGTGGCAAGAGAATCTGGTAAAGGCAGGTAGAGATTTTTCAAACAATAAGTTTATATCAAAATCTGGGGAAAACAACAAAAGTTGACGAGGCTTTTTCCACTGCCCAAGAGCAGTCGTTGCTGCATACGATAATAGAAAGGATTTTATTTATGAACAGATATCAGGATTATATGGTAAGGGCTACAGCAGCACAGTCTCAAATAAGGATTTTTGCAGCTTCTACCAAAAATATGGTGGAGGAAATGCGAAGTATTCACAATACCAGTCCGGTGGTAACGGCAGCCTTGGGGCGACTGTTGACCGGAGGCGTTATGATGGGAGCCATGTTGAAGGGAGAGAAGGATATGCTTACCCTTCAGGTAAGGGGGGATGGTCCCTTAGGAGGGATGACGGTAACGGCAGATTCCCAAGGAAATGCAAAGGGGTATGCATATCATCCTCAGGTGATTCTGCCACCCAATAAAGAGGGAAAGTTGGATGTGGGAGGAGCTGTGGGACAGGGGAGCCTGAGTGTGATTAAGGATATGGGACTAAAGGAGCCGTATGTAGGACAGACTGTTCTTCAAACAGGAGAGATTGCAGAGGATTTAACCTGGTATTTTGCTTCTTCTGAGCAGATTCCTTCTTCTGTAGGGTTGGGTGTGCTGATGGAAAGGGATAATACAGTAAAGCAGGCAGGTGGATTTATTATTCAACTGATGCCCTTTGCAGAAGATACTCTGATAGAAAAAATCGAAGAAAATTTAAAGAAGTTTGGTTCAGTAACAGCCGTACTGGATGAGGGGAAAACACCGGAGGAGATTCTGAAGCTGCTGATGGGCGGTTTGGATATACAGATTGGAGAGCAGATAGAGCTGCACTATACCTGTAACTGTTCTAAAGAAAGGGTGGAAAAAGCAATCATCAGTATTGGTCAAAAGGAGATTCAGGAAATGATAGCTGATGGCGAGCCTATCCATGTGGACTGCCATTTTTGCAGTAAAGACTATACATTTTCCATAGAAGAACTGGAAGTGATGTTAAAAAAGGCAAGATAAAATATGGGTTTTTATTGTATAGAAAACAGAGGATTTGGTGGTACCTTATAAGCTGCGGTGTAGATTTTTGGTAAGGCAATCCTTTGCGGGATAGTATAAGAAGCAATGGGAAGGGCTGGAAAATCAGTTTCCAGCCTCTGAGGTTTGATTGGTTGATGAAGTAGAGATTGCCTTATCCAGAGAGGTTCTGATTGCATCTAAAAGTACCAGAGAGGTGTACTTGTTGTCATCGGAATAGGTGAGGCCATCTAAGGACTGGGTTTCACAGATTTGGGCTACCAAATCCTCAAAGGCTGGCTCAATTAAAGGATACATGGCAGTCACTGCCTCATCCAGATTGACGATACGGATATCGTTGATACTGGTTTCGTCCACAGCCACTTCAATATCTACTACATTGTCGTTCAGCAGCAAGGAGGTAGTATAGATACCAGGCATATAGGTGTTTGTGGGAGGGATAATAGCAGAGTCCTTGTCTTTACTCCGGGGAAGGAACATGATAATCAGGAGTATAATAAAAAGAATACCCAGGACGGCAAAGATGCCGGTATATATCAATTCTTTTAAATGGAGTACAACGATTTTGGTTTTGGAGTTCATAATGTTTTCCCGCCTTATGTCTTTTTATCATCATATTAGGATGCTGTCCGTTTTATGACTATAAGGAAGGAGTTTCACACAATCTGGCATTGACCCAGACACGTCGAATTTCATCCCGTACCTCCATTAAAGCAAAGCCTAATAGATTCTGTCCCTTCCATTTTAGAGGATTGGAGGAACCGGTATCAGTGGCCGACATTTTTATGCCCCAGACTCCATCATAAGGGCTGGCTTCTACCAGAATTTGGTTACCGGTGGATAGGAGAAACTCCCGAAGCTGTGGATTTTGGGTAAATTTTAGGTAGTTGCCATTGAGGATAATGGAGTATTTAACTTTATTCCATAGGGTATCATCAAAATGGGCTACCTGTCTGCCAAGCTGTTGGATTTGCCTGGGATCTTCTGCGTTCAGTATAGTCTGTTTTATGACTTCATCTCCAAATAATTCTGCTTTCTGAGCCATCATAAATTGCTCCATACAGCAGTAGCAGTGTTCCATCCACCAAAAATCTGATTTCCACCATTGGCTGAGACAGCTTTTTGTCATCCTGCCATTGGCAGCCGGCTGAGCTTTCCAAAACATCTGATAAGTTTGAGGAACTCCCTGAGCATAGTCCTCCTGTGTTTGTGCCAGAGAGTAGCGATAAGCTCCATGCTTTTGCCAAAACTGGACAAAAAATTCTTTATGCTGATAAAAAATCCCTTCATCCTCATCCTGCCAGTAGCCTTGCCAGGTAATAGGTTCAGGGAAAAGGAGTTGATATTCATTTTGTTCTTTTTCATTCAGGGAATCGTACCACTCACTCCATGTCATCACATAGGCCTCTCCCTCTCCCATACGCCAGCCTAGAGAATATCGTTCAAAATGGGGATAAGCAATCCAGGGAGGGGCGAGAAATTTTTGATTCTTGTTCATTTAGTTATCCGTTACTGAAAACTTATAAAAAGTTATAAATAAACTTTTATGTTTCATTCTTACTTCATCATGTATGCTTTTGCACTGAATAAATTTAGATGCTACTCACAAGTTCTTGTACACTCCATAAGCATAAATTCCTGACTAACGTACCAGTACATATCTGTATTCGCTTGAAAGTGCTATGCTACAGATTTTTCTAAAGCCATTTCTCCATATCTTTTCAGATTGAAAGCAGCTTGATCATCTCTATCCATTACATTTCCACATTCGCATTTGTAAACACGGTCTGATAGTTGTAAATCTTTCTTGATCTTTCCACAGCAGCTGCATAATTTAGAACTGGGATAGAATCTGTCAGCTACAATGACAGAAATGTTACTCCATTTGCATTTGTATTCCAATTGTCTTCTAAATTCTCCAAAGCATTGTTGCTGTACTGCCTTTGAAAGATGCCTGTTTTTTATCATCCCTTTTACATTCAAATCTTCTATACATACAAACCTTGGTTCTCGGCTTACGATTTCAGAAGTTACATGATGTAAATAATTCTGGCGAATATTTGTTAGTCTGTGATTTAATTTTAAAAGTTCCTTTTCTCTTTTTATCATGTTACTTGTTTTACAGTAACTTTCTCCTTTCTTATTTTTTTCATATCTTCTTGAAACAGAACGCTGTAACCTGCGTTTCCGTTTTTCTAATTTCTTTACTTTTTGAGATTTGTTGATATTTTTATACTCATATTTATCTGAGCATATTGCTAAATCTTTAATGCCTAAATCAATCCCAATACCATCATGAGAAGGAAGAGAAGTAGAATCTTCATATTCAATTCCAACTGTAATCCACCAATTCATTCCATCATATTTAACACGAGGATTCATGTATTTGCAATCAGCAGGTATACGACCATATTCTGCAAGTTTAATCCAATTTAATTTTTGTTTGTTTCTTTTCTTAGAAGTAGCAAATCCCTCAACTTTTACATGGGTATCGGTAAACTGGATTTTCATATTATCCTGATAAAACTTAGGCACTGAATATTTTCTGCTTTTAAATTTTGGAAACTTTGTATATCCTTTAAAGAAATATCGATAGGCTTCACAAGCGTCTTTTATGGCTTGTTTTGTTACATTGTTTGAAATATCATTTAACCAAGCATATTTAGGAGTTTTCTTTAACTGTGTAAACTCTTTTCTTAAATCTCCATCAGATATAAATTTCCCACCATTTTTATGATTCTCTTGTTCTCTTGCTAAAGCCCAGTTGTAAGCAAATCGAGTAGTATTGGCATATTGAAATAATTTTGTTTTTTGTTTATTATTTGGGAGCAACATTACTCTGATTGTTTTTGTCATCATCTTCACCACCTTCCTCTATTAATTCTCTCACCAGTTTTCTTGCTTTATTAGCACGTTTACCTTGTAATTTACAACTAAACACCGTGATTATTTGAACGAAATCTTCGACAAGTTCTTGTTGCTCAGATTTTTCAGTATTATCCATTATTTCTATATCACAATTATACAAGCTTGCAATATACTCAACCAATTCAAAGCCAAATCTTAACAATCTATCTTTATATATAACAACAACCTTTTCTACTTTGTTTTGTGTTATCCGTTTAATGAGTTCTTTTAGTCCTTTTTTCTTATAATTAATTCCAGAGCCAATGTCACTAATTATCTCAAAAGGTTTACCTTGTGCAGTAAGATATAATTTCATCTTCTCTATTTGTCGTTCTAAATCATCTTTTTGTTTATTACTTGAAACCCTACAATATCCAATAACTATTCTGTCAAGATTTGGTTTTATATTCATCACTTGATTTAATTGTTCATGTGAATAATACCTATATCCATTGCTAGAAGTATGGTGAGGATGAAGTTTTCCCTTATTATCCCAATTTCGTAATGTTTGTGCTGACACCCCTAAAATTTTTGAAAACTCATTAATAGAATAGTATTTGCTCATAATTAAAAATCTCCTTATCATGTTTATCCTTTATTCTATCAATATATCTTATAAAAATCAATAATAGATTATAATTTTTTATAAGTTACTTTCAACAGTTATGCACCTCCTTTTCTGTAAGTGATTCACCATTTATCCATAATCTCTTTTTATTATCGACATTTTCTTCCTAAAACAGTACCCTATTGTTCCAAATTGTTGATTAAAACATTTTATTTTTTCGGTTTTTTCGCACTTTATATAAAACGGAATACTGTACAACGCTTATCAATACACTTCTTCAACATGTAAAAGCTTTGAATTATTTTTCAATACTTTTTCTGTATAAAGATATTCATGTTCAGATGGTGTTATTGCTATATCTTTTTTATGGGTCAAATGCTTTTGACCCATAAAAAAGATGATTTGTTTACTTACTATCTGAAGGTTATTGAAGTGATTCGTTCCAAATATTTTGTAATGGAAAATGTCGCTGGTATTTTCACAAAGGATAATGGCAATATAAAAGATAGAATCATTCGTGAAATTAGAAATATTGTAGACTATGTTTCACTAAAGGAATTTGTTAATCTTTGTGAATCTAAGAAAATTCTAAAACGAGTTGAATCCACAAGTCAAAAGCAAGAGTTAGAAATCTGTTTCCGAACTCTTAAAAGCTGGATTGAACAGGATAGACTCGTAACACAACGCAGAAAAGACTATCTCAAGGTAATGTCTGTTATTGAGTTGCCTTCACGAAGATTTTTCATTTTCCAGGCCGAAACATATTTTGTGATATGTTCTTGCTGATAAAGTATATTTAAGCGGTCATTATGCATATCAACATCAAGATTACCATAAGATTCTTTCGATTATCATAGATGAAAAACGACTGTCTTTGGGTAATGGGAGAAGCCTTGTAAATTTAGTTGTCTAAAAAATATCCCCATGTTATACTAGTACAAGGAGAAAAGCATGAAGAACGATAAGAGTATATCGTTTGTATTAAGGGTGCTGTCAGCCACCCAATGATGCAAAGCCACTTTAGGTAGCTATACCGGTTAAGAGATGGCAGATAAAGGATGATAAAAGAAAAATTGGAGTTGTGGATGGAGAAAGGTCAACTCTGTGTTGAAAGGAGAAGGACAGTAAGATGAACATATTATCATTGGAGCAGGAACTAAAAGGCAATGCTTATCCGGGACGGGGAATTATCCTGGGAAGGACACCGGATGGTACTAAAGCAGTTGCTGCCTATTTTATCATGGGAAGAAGTGGTAACAGCAGAAACAGGGTGTTTGTAGAGGAAGGAGAGGGAATCCGTACACAGGCCTTTGATCCGGCTAAGCTGGAGGATCCCAGTCTGATTATCTACGCCCCGGTGAGAGTACTGGGCAGTGAAACCATCGTAACCAACGGAGACCAGACGGATACCGTGTATGATGGACGGAAGGAAGGGATGACCTTTGAGGAAGCCTTAAGAAGTCGGGAGTTTGAACCGGACGCTCCCAATTATACACCTAGAATTTCTGGTATTCTGCGTGTGAAAGAGGGAAAGTACAGCTATGCTCTGTCGATTTTAAAGACGGTAATGGGTAATCCAGAGGATTGTGGCAGATATACCTTTAGCTTTGAAAATCCTATACCTGGACAGGGACGCTTTATCCACACCTATATGCAGGATGGCAATCCTCTGCCCAGTTTTGAGGGAGAGCCGAAGCCGGTTCAGGTAGTGGATGATATTGATGAACTGACACAGCTAATCTGGAGTAGTCTGAATGAAGAAAATAAGGTCTCTCTTTTTGTACGTTACATAGAGATTGCTACAGGAAAATATGAGACCAGAATAATCAATAAGAATCAATAGATAAAAGGAGCAGGGAGACAGATGAATGAGATTCAATTAAAATATGGATGCAACCCTAATCAGAAGCCGTCCAGAATTTTTATGGAGGATGGCAGTTCGCTTCCAGTAACTGTTTTAAATGGAAATCCGGGCTATATTAATTTTCTGGATGCTTTTAATGGCTGGCAGCTGGTCAAGGAGCTAAAGGCGGCTACAGGTCTTCCGGCAGCCACTTCCTTTAAGCATGTTTCACCGGCAGGAGCGGCTGTAGGATTACCTTTGGATGAAACACTGGCAAAGATTTACTGGGTAGAGGATTTGGGAGAGCTGTCTCCTTTGGCCTGTGCCTATGCCCGGGCTAGGGGAGCCGACAGAATGTCCTCCTTTGGAGACTTTATTGCCCTTTCAGAGGATTGTGATGAAGATACAGCAAGACTGATAAAAAGAGAGGTTTCTGATGGAGTGATTGCTCCCGGTTATACTTCGGAGGCGTTAGCTATCTTAAAGGAAAAGAAGAAGGGCAATTATAATATTATTCAGATTGACCCGGATTACCGGCCGCATCCTATTGAGAGAAAACAGGTGTATGGCATTACGTTTGAGCAGGGAAGAAATGAGTTGGCAATTGATGATGACCTGCTTTCCCATATTGTGACTCAGAATAAAGAAATTTCTGCGGATGCGTTGAGAGATATGAAGATTGCACTGATTACCTTAAAGTACACTCAGTCCAACTCCGTGTGTTATGTGAAGGGAGGACAGGCTATTGGTATTGGAGCAGGGCAGCAGTCCAGAGTGCACTGTACCAGATTAGCCGGCCAGAAGGCAGACAACTGGTATTTGCGTCAGGCACCCCAGGTATTGGGCTTGGAGTTTTTGGATTCTCTGGGACGTGCTGACCGGGACAATACGATAGATGTATATATTGGTGACGAGTATGAGGATGTACTTCGGGAAGGAGAATGGCAAAAAAGGTTTAAGGTGAAGCCTGCCGTATTTACCAGAGAGGAAAAAAGAGAGTGGTTAGCGGGCAATCAGGAAGTAACACTTGGGTCTGATGCTTTCTTCCCCTTTTCTGACAATATTGAAAGGGCATATAAGAGTGGAGTAAAATATATTGCACAGCCCGGTGGCTCCGTAAGAGACGGTGTAGTGATTGAATGCTGTGACAAATATGGTATGGCAATGGTGTTTACAGGAATCCGTCTTTTCCACCATTAAAGGCGATTAAAAAGCCTCAGTGTAGCACTGCTGCACCTGTGTTTTTTGCAATGTACACAGAAAACCACATTTTCAGCCAATATATCAGGGATTAATTAGTCAAAGAATGGGGCTGTCGCAAAATGAAATTTCATCACAAGATATAGTATAATTTTTTTGAATCAATGCTGTATGTGGTAGAAAATTTTTGTTTTGCGACAGCTCCATTTTAACCAAATTAAAGAGGCAGCGAAGCGGATTGTCAATATCTGCTTTGCCTCAATGAAAGAAATAGCGAGGTGGATCAGGAATATCTGCTTTGTCCCGATAAAGATGAACAAGGCTTCTTCCCTCACCTAAAGGAAGTGGAAGAAGCCTATGATATAAGAAAGGATTTTATCGATGAAGAAAATTGCAGCAGTTATCTGTAATTATAATAAAAAAGACTTTGTAATGGGATGTATACAGAGTGTATTGGAGTCAGAGTTTCAGGACTTTGATTTAATCGTGGTGGATAATGCTTCCACAGACGATTCGGCAGACTGTATCAGAACAACCTATGGCAGTCAGGTCAGGCTGTTTGTCAATCAGGAAAATCTGGGAGGAAGCGGTGGCTTTAATACAGGCATTCGGTATGCGATAGAGCAAGGGTATGAGTATGTATGGTGTCTGGATAATGATGTGTTGGTGGATGAGAAAGCTCTTGGGGAACTGTATCGCTTTATGGAGGAACGGCCTGATGTGGGAATGGCAGGATCCAGAGTATATCATATGGAGGCACCTGACTATGTACAGCAGTCAGGAATTGACATCTGTTGGGAGGAATATTGCTGTGAGGCGAAATATTATAACTATCCGGCTGATGGAAAACTGCCGGAGGTAGTCTATGCAGATGCAGTGGCAGCCTGCTCCGTATTGGTACGAGCTTCTTTAATCAAAGAAATAGGACCTTTACCTGAGGAAAATTTTTTATACTGGGATGATACGGAATGGGGCTACCGCTGTAATCTGGCAGGCTATAAGGTGGCTTCTTTGGGGACATCTAAAGTACTTCATTCTATGGGGGCCAAAAAGGAGACAGTGAATACCTTCCCCATGTATTATGCCTGGAGAAACTGGATTCGCTTTTTTATGAGGTATACCCCAAAAGAAAAATGGGAGGATATGTGTACAGCATTTCTGGAAGGGATTTTTGATGTGGTTTACAACGATTGGTATCTGGGAGAGGAAAATAGGGCAAAAACAGTGATGCATGCCTATGATGATGCTCTTCATGGTGTTATGGGTAAGGCGGGAGAAGACCGGATATTTCCCGTGATTCACCAGGAGGGAAAGCTGGAGGAGCTTTTAAAAGAAGCAGAGGGTAAAGGGATAACCATCTATGTGAACGGATGGGAAAAACAGGCAGAGCAGTTTGAAGAGAGGGTGAAGGCAGCTGCTCAGCGGATAGGAATAGCATGCAGGATACAGCTTCTTCCTGAAAGTGAACAGGGGAAGAAGGCAGCAGGACTTTCCTTTACGATGACAGAAAATATTTTCCGGCTGGAAGATATGTCCCTAACCACTATTTATGTAGATGGAGAGGGAAGAATCCTGGCCACAGAGGAGGATTTGTTCCGGGTTATCAACAGGGATTATAGCTGTCAAAGCTTTGTATTTGCCCAGAAATCCCTGTTTCTTCATGCAATAAGCCAGATGGATGCTCCTCTATAGAAGCTATCAGTCTTTTCTCTGCCAACGTCCAGAGGCTCCACAAGGAAGAATCAATCCACTGTCCTTGACAGGCAGACCAATTTCCTCTGCCTCCACGCTTCCGCCAAATCTGCTGACAATGGAGGTATGAATCAGGTAGGAGAGTACTGCAGGCTGCAGTCCGGTGGTATAGGAATTTACCAGGAAAAAAAGTGCGTCTTTGGAGAGGATTTGTGCCGTCAGCTCAAGGAAGGGAAAGATACTGTCTTCAATCTTCCAGATTTCTCCTTTGGGACCTCTTCCATAGGAGGGGGGATCCATAATAATGGCATCATAGGTATTTTCTCGGCGGATTTCCCTTTCTACAAATTTTACACAATCGTCTACCAGCCAGCGAATGGGAGCGTCTCCCAGACCGGAGGCAATGGCATTTTCCTTGGCCCAGGTTACCATACCTTTAGAAGCATCCACATGAGTTACCTGGGCTCCTGCTCTGGCAGCGGCCAGCGTGGCACCACCTGTATAGGCAAAGAGATTTAATACCTTTATGGGACGGTGAGCATTTTGAATCAGGTGGGAAAACCAGTCCCAGTTGGTAGCCTGTTCCGGGAAAAGACCCGTATGCTTAAAGCTAAAGGGCTTTAGATGGAAGGTCAAATCCTGATAATGAATCTGCCATTCTTTGGGCAGGTTAAAAAATTCCCATTCACCACCACCTTTGGAGCTGCGATGATAGTGACCGTTCTTTTTCCTCCATCCGGGATTCTTTTTTTCTGTCTGCCAGATTACCTGGGGATCCGGGCGAACTAAAAGGTAGTCTCCCCAGCGCTCCAGCTTTTCTCCAGAGGAAGTATCCAGAATTTCATAGTCTTTCCAGTTGTCTGCTTTCCACATGGTCATTCTCCTTTAGCTATTCATTGTTTTAACATTTCAGTAACCGTAAGAAAACGTAGTTGCAACGAACAAAAATCCCATCACCATAGACGATTCTCATGGATTTTGTCATGGTAACGGCGAAGGTACTGAACAGATACGTTTTAACTATACACAATGAGAATCAGGATTGCAAGGTGAATCTTCCTCCCAGGGCATTCCTGCTTTTCAACTATAATAGGATATGTTAGAATAAAAAACACCAAGATAAGCTTCTCAGAGAAGAAATCCGATATATTTATCAGGTAACGCTTTAGTACCGTTATGTTGATAAGCAAAAGGCCGAACAAAATTGATTCTCCCGGATAATAGATTTTATTGTAGATGCAGTAAATATATATACCTACCGGATGGTTACTATAAATTGGTGAAAAGCTCACTCATCGATGGGTGGGATGGATAGCCAAAGAGGAGGGATATGGGAAAGGAGTATAGCAGGAATGGATATTCAAAGAATATTTCAAATATTGGGAATTGCAGAAACCAGACAGGAAAGTGAGATTAAAGCTGCCTATAGACAACAGTTGGTATCCGTAAATCCGGAGATAAATCCAGAGGGCTTTAAGCGGCTTAGAGCAGCCTATGAGCAGGCATTGGTCTATAGTAAACAAGAGCCGGTACAAAAGAAGGAAGGACCGGTAGATTTGTATGGCAAGCGATTGGATGCCCTGTATCGAAATCTTCCCAGAAGACTGGACAGGAAACAGTGGGAGGAACTGCTGCAGGATGAAATTCTGGAAGACTTGGAGTTTGGAGAAGCAGCACGGAGGGAAATGTTTTCCTATCTGGCAGACCATTTCCGACTGCCTCGTGTGATTTGGAAAATGTTGTCAGACTATTTTTGTATTCCGGAAAATCAGCAGGAGTTTAAGGAGTATCTGCCCGTCCAGTTTATTGATTTTATTCTGCAGAAGGTAGAAGAAGATGATGGGGAGAGAGAATTTGATTTTAAGAAGCTGTCCGGACCTGAGGAAGCAGACTATGATGGCTTTATTGAGGATTTAAATGAGTTGCTTCAGCTGATGAATAATGAGCCGGAGGGGGAAAATGAGGATTGGTTAAAGGCTGTAGGAGAGCGGATAGCCGGAATGGCTCCCTATGGAGTAACACATCCCTGGTTTGAATTGGAAAAAGCAAAGTATGATTTGATTTTGGGTAAGTCGGAGGAAGCAGAAAAAAGGGTTCGGGATTTGTGGGCAACCGGGGAAAGAGAAGACCGTTCACTCTTAGGAGGTGCTTTGATTTTAAACGGCTGTGGAAAAGAAGAGGAAGCAGAAAAAATCCTTCTTAAGTTTACAGAAAGAAAAGAAGAAAATGGGGACGTGTATAGAGCCTTGTTTGAAATGGGCAAAATCCTGCTGAAAAGAGATTTGCCGGAAGAGGCCAGAGATTATGCTGTACGGGCAAGAAAAATTTACAACACGGAGCAGGTGAAGGAATTGATGGACGAGTGTAATCTTCGCCTGATTGAAGTTTATCGGAACAGAAAGCCGGAGGAGCTGACGATAGAGGAAGCCATCCGGCTGTGTTGGTGCTATATTCAGACAGAAAGAGAACAGGAAGGACTGGAGTTTTTTACTATTCATCCTCTTCTGACAGAAGATACCATAAAATGTCATAAGGTAAAAGCCGTATTGTTTATGCAAAATGGTAAAGAACAGGAAGCAGTGGAGGAAGCCAGACTGTGGAGGAAGAGACTGTTGCAGGAGGAAGAACCGGAGCAGGAGGAGCTGGCCTATAGCTTTGAGCTGGAGGGCAGAGGACTGGCCAAGCGCTACAGCATCCTGAAACGAGAGGAAGGGGAGGAGGATTCAAAAAAGGCAAGAAAAGTTGAAATATTAAGGACGGTTGTTCTGAAGATTTTTGATAAAGCTATTAAATACTGCCCTGATATGCTGCAGTTTTTAATGGATAAGATGCTGTTTCTGCGGGAGTTGAAGAATTATGAGGCGATGGAAGAAATCTGTCAGCAAATGATAGAGATAGACCATCAGTTTTTCTGGGCTTATTTTTATCTTCAGGAGGCCTATGAAGGACAGGGAAAGGCTCAGGAGATTATTGATACCTTCTATCAGGCAAAGGAGCTGTATGCGGGTTTGCCGGAAATTTATGAGAGAGCGGTAAGAGTGTTTCGACATTATGAAATGTATAAGGAAGTAAAGGATATTCTGAGGCAGGCCAAGGAAGCTCAGGTGGACAGTCCTTATTTGATGGTAAAAAGGCTGGAGCGCATGGAAGAAGAGGCGAAAACCGAGGAGGAATACCGGGAGGCGGATGCCTTTGCACAGCAGGTAATTACTCAGCTAGAGAAACAGTGGTCAGAGTGGGAGGAACAGGCTGAGGCAGAGAAAGAACAGCCTGAAATAGAGGAAGAATCCAAGGAACATTTACAGGAGAACCTGTCCGAAGCCTATATGGAAAGGGTGTATATTCATGAGAAAAAGGAAGCGGTTTCCTTCCAGGATGTAGACGGAATGGAAGGATGGATGCAGAGAGCATTAAAGCTGCAGGACAGCCTGTGGAATCGGTATTATCTGGGACGGTTTTATGTATTATTTAAAAAGGATTCTCAGGCCGCTTATCAGCAGCTGATTCAATGTGAGGAAAGGGGTATGAGCTTCGAGTGGCTTTATTACTATATTGCCATTTGTTATGAGGAGGAAGAAAGGTGGGATGATGCCACCGTCTATTTTAAAAAAGCTCATGAAAAAGCTCCTGATAATGATGATTTTCTCTGGAGGATTGGCTGGAGGTATCGGTGGAAATTTTCCCAGACAGGGCAGATAGAATATTATCATGAATCCTTAAAGTATCTGCAACAACAGATAGAACGTTTCGGTGCAACGGCCACCGACCATTGGCAGCTGGCTGATTTGTATGCTGCGGCAGGAGACATAGAAGCAGCAATAAAAGAGCATGATTTGTCTTTGGAGGGCAGCTGCAGTGCCAGAAATCTGTCGGCAAAAGCTGATACCCTGGAGGGGATGGGCAGGTTTGAGGAAGCTATGGAATTATGCCAAAGAGCTGTTGCTAAAAAGCAGGAGGAAGGAGAAGAATATACCTATGTCTATGAGAGGATATACGGAATATTTTGCAAGATGGATAGTTATCAGGAAGGGGTGGAGTGGTTTGAGGCAGGCCTGGACAAGCTGCTGACGCAGAAGCAGAGGGGAGAAAATCTGAAGCATCTTTGTGATTTATACTGTAATCTGAAAAATTGGGAAAAGGCATTGGAATCCATAAAACGACGTTTTGGAGGAACTACATTAAAACGATATCTATGTGATTCCTGGAAGAAAGAAGGAGAGCGAATCAGTGGACTGCTGAAGATTTATCGACATAGTCTTTCTTCGGAGGAATTGATACAAAGGGTGAAGGAGGCGGTAAATCTTCTGGAAGCACCGGAGGGAGAGAGGATGGATGACGATATAGAAGCAAAATATGATGTTTGGGATCAGATAGCCATTACCTATACCAACTATCTGTTGGATGATGAGCAGGGACTTTCCTGTTTAAAGAAGGCATTAGCCTATGCAGAAGACAGGGGAAAGGCTACCACAGACTATCGGGAAGCCTTGGAGGATATTATGTTCTGTCTGTGGAGACTGGGAAGAAGGAGTGAGGCTAAACAGTATAGTGAACAATATAAAGAGGCTCTTGCTTTACAATATCAGGGTTGTGAGGAATTAGGAAAGAGTCTGGATAAGCTTCAGGCGGGAAATCGTACCAATGCCAAGCGTAGTCTCTATCAGATGTTTTTACTCTACTTTTTTGCAGGAGAGGAGGAAAAAGCAGAGGATTATGCTAAACAGCTGGAAAAGGCTTCCTGGTGTAGTAACTGCAGTAATAAGGTGTGTACAGAAGAATGGCTATGCAAAGGTTATTTGGCTCTTCATCGAGGCAAGGAAGAGGAAGCCATGGAGTGCTTTATCCAAGCCAATGCCGCGGCAGTAGTCTATAGTGGGGAGGCAATGCGTGAAATCCGAAGATTAGAGAGAAAAAAACAGGGGGAATAACAGGGGAAATACAGGAAACTTTGAAAGGAGCATAGATAGCTGATGATCATAGGAATTGACCTGGGGACGACGAACAGCCTGGTAGCTTATTATACAGAAAACGGGCCTGTTATTATTCCCAACAGACTGGGGAAAAATCTTACTCCCTCAGTGGTAAGTGTGGATGAAGAAGGAACGGTATATGTGGGAGAGACAGCCTTGGAGAGGATGAGTCTGTACCCGGACAGTGTAGCCATGACCTTTAAGAGAAGCATGGGAAGTGAGAGAGAGTACCTGTTAAGTGGAAAGCGCTATAAGCCAGAGGAATTATCCAGTCTGATACTAAGGGCTTTAAAAGAGGATGCAGAAAGCTATCTGGGGCAGCCGGTGACAGAAGCTGTCATCAGTGTTCCTGCCTACTTTGATGATAAACGACGGAAGGCCACGAAGCGTGCTGGAGAACTGGCAGGATTAAAGGTGGAGCGGATGATTTCCGAGCCTACTGCTGCAGCGATTGCTTATGGGTTGTACGAAAAAAAGGAAGATACCCGTTTTCTAGTTTTTGATTTAGGAGGAGGAACCTTTGACGTTTCTATTTTAGAGCTGTTCCAGAATATTTTGGAGGTACGGTCGGTAGCTGGAGACAACTATCTGGGAGGAGAGGATTTTACCAGAGTGTTAGAAAAGCTGTTTTTACAAAAAACCGGTATCGACCAGAACAGTCTTTCTGCCAGAGAGCAGGTAAGGCTGTATCGTAAGGCAGAGGCTGCTAAATGCAGTTTGCAGGATAAGGGACAGATTACCATGGACTGTCGATTAAAGGAGCAACAGCAGGAAGTGGTGATAGAGGTAAAGGAGTTTGCCTCAGCCTGTGAGGAGCTGCTGCAAAAAATTCGTCGTCCTATTCAAAGAAGCTTATCAGATGCCGGGCTGTCTTTAAAAGATATCGATGAAGTGGTACTTATTGGCGGTGCCACCAAACTACAGCTTTGCCGTGACTATTTTATCCGTCTTTTCCGCAAATTTCCGGATGCTTCCATCAATCCTGATGAAGCAGTGGCTCTTGGTACTGCCATACAGGCAGCCATGAAGGAGCGCCGTCAGGAGGTCAAAGAAATGATTATGACGGATGTTTGTTCCTTTACGCTGGGAACAGAGGTAGTACGGGAGTATGAGGATGGTACGGTGGAAAGTGGACATTATAGTCCGATTATTGAGCGGAATACAGTGATTCCTGCCAGTAAAACAGAGCGATTCTATACCGCTCGTGATAATCAGGATAAGCTGCGTGTCCGTATTTTACAGGGAGAAAGCAGATTTGCCAGAAATAACCTCTATCTGGGGGAACTGGAGGTAGAGGTACCCAAAGCGGCAAAAGGAGAGGAAGCTATAGACATTACCTACACCTATGATATTAACTCTTTACTGGAGGTAGAGGTAAAGGTGGTTTCCACAGGCATTTCCAAAAAAATGGTGATTAAAGGAGAATATAATACCATGACAGAGGAGGAAATTGCTGCCCGCATGGAAGAACTATCCTATTTGAAGATTCAGCTGAGGGATCAGGAAGAAAATAAACTGGCTTTATTAAGAGCTGAACGAATGTATGAGGAAACTGTAGGCGAGAGAAGAAGAATTTTGGAGTTGGGAATCCAACGGTTTGAGGAGGCTTTGCGCAGAGGAGACAGAAGTCAGGCAGATACAGAGAGAAAAGCGTTGTATCGGCTGATGGATGAAGAATAGAAGATAAAAAGTAACTATTCAGTAGGTCTGCACACTTGTTGTGCTGACCGTAGGAAAACGTAGTGGAAACAAGCCAAAATCCCATCGCCTACAGCGATGGGATTTTGGCATCGTAACAGTGAGGGTACTGAACAGTTACGATAAAAAATGATTATCCCCCACTTTGTACTCGGTGTAGCTGAAGTGGGGGAGTTCCTTGATTGGGTTAAATTTTTCTAAACCGTCCCACGGCAGAGGTTAACTCGTGACTGATAGAGTCATTCTTTCGGGATTCTTTTTCAATATCGGACATACTGGAATTAATCTGGCTGATGGCCTCAGCAGTTTGGTTAATGCTCCGGGTACTTTCATTCATATTCGAGGCAATTCCATTAATCCCATTGGTCATATAAGTAAGAGTTTCTCTTAAGCTCTCAGCCTGTCGACGAAAATATTCCATTTCCTTTTCCATTTCGGCTGCGTCTGCCTCATACTGTCTGGTGGTGTTCAAAAAGACGGTATAGTCCTGCATAACAGTACTTCCAGTAAAGTCAAGCATCTGTTCTGCATTGTTGGTAAGCTGCTGAACAGCTGATAATACAATTTGGCTGATGTCCTGGATAGCATTGGCCGTTTGCTGGCTTTCACCTGCCAGAAGCCGAATTTGATCAGCAACAACAGAAAAACCTCGACCTGATTCGCCAGCTCTGGCAGCCTCAATAGAAGCATTCAGTGCCAGAAGGTTGGTCTGGCTGGCGATATTTAAGATGTCTCCAGTCAGTTCCTCAATCCGGTTGACATTTTTGCTGTTGGTAATGGCTTCATTCAGGGAAGATCTAATGTCTGCAATCATCTTCTGGGCAGAATTATGACTGTCCTGGGCGCGGTATTGTACAGTCATGGCTCGCTCCTTCATTTCACCGGCAAAGGTAGAGCCGGTATGGGTTTGCTCGGTAATCTGTTCCATATTATTCATAATACTGCCTGCATTAGTATCTATCTTGGTAACCGTGGAAGAAACCTCCTCCATAGTAGCCGATAATTCTTCCATAGCAGCAGCTACATCACTGATACGATGATTAGCCTGTTTCGTTTGAGTATTGACAGCAGTAGCACTGCTTTGCAGGTCGCTGGAATGGGAACGAATATCCTGCATCATCCTTTGGAGCTGCTCAATAAACAGGTTGATTCCGTTGATTAAAACACCAATCTCATCTTCCTGTTTGACTTCGATACGAACAGACAGGTCTCCTTCATTATTTTGAATCTTATGTACAATTTTATGGAGCTGGGAGGCAGCCCGTACTGTAGGTGTAACGATGGTACGTATCATAAGAAACATAATCATGATGGATACAACCAAAGTAATACTGCCCACTACCTGATTGATGATATAGATTTGTAGGCAGGCATCCTGATTGACCTGAACTAACTGAGTAGCCTCTGCGTTGTAGGCGGTGGTTAAGGCATGGATTCTATTTCCCAAATCATGCAGGGCATCCTTCAGTTCATCCAGATGTACTCTGTCGTTGAGGTCGCTGATAGAGCTTCCCAGAACAGCAATCTGTTCCCAGGCAGTGGTAACATCCATATGAAGTCTGCTAAGCTCCGGATTGCCAATGGCCTCATCTATGGCATCCAGGGTCTGCATGGTAGTGGATAGCTCAGCAGCGACAGACTGTGCATCGGCTTTGGCAGCTGCAGCTTCTTTACTGGTGGAATCATAGTACAAAATATCCAGACTGGCAGTCATCCTGCTCATGGCATATTCCATCTTGTTAGCAGCCTGTAAACCGGGCAGATAGGTTTGATTGATACTGTTGCTGTAGCCAGAAAGCACCTTCATTTGCGTAGTGATGTAGTAATTAAGGGTTCCGGCAAGACCCACAATAGCCAGAATGGCTAAAATAACTTTGACTTTTAAACTTTTTCGTAAATTATGCAACAGTTTCATATGTACTCATCCTTTCAAAATACGCTGTAGTAAAATATCTGTGTAGAGTAAAATAGCATATTTTCCGCATAATGTAAACAGGAGGATGGATTTTATTCTTTCTTGTCATAACCGTTCAGCCCACATCATTCACAAAGGCATCTGCGATGCTTTTTCGCTGTTGTGCAGCTAACTTTGCTCATTCTTGGGCGCTCCCCTCATGTTCTATGTCATCGTCTCATTCATGCAAGTATGATTCACCGATGACATAGAACATGGCTGAACGGTTACTTCTTGTCATATTATCTGATTTTTGTTAAAGTAGCTATAAAGCAGGATAATTCTTGCACAATGCAGCAGTGTTTGAAAAGGAAGCAGACTATTCCTTTTCAAAGCCAGCATCAGACTCAAATGATTCAAGGAGGTACCAAACAGATGAAAAAAAGAAGACATATTCTGGCAGCTCTGCTGGCAGGGGTATTTACCGGATTTGTCGCTTTAGGGCTGCTTCCCTCTGGGGTGCAGGCAGCAGAAATACCGGCAGTGGCAGATTTTACCGGAGAGCAGCAGGAGAGTGAAGAACAGAATACAGTTTCCCGGCAGAGCTTTGAGGATGTACAGGAGGGGAGGTACTTTTACAGACCGGTGTATTGGGCATTGGAAAATAACATTACCTATGGCACGTCCCCTACTACCTTTTCTCCGGATAATTACTGTACCAGAGCCCAGACGGTTTCCTTTTTATGGCGTATGGCTGGAGAACCGGAGCCTGCCAATATCCAAACTGGCTTTACCGATGTACCAGAATACAGCTACTATGCCAAGGCAGTGGCCTGGGCAGTAGAAAATCAGATTACCTTTGGCAAGAGTCCTACTACCTTTGACCCAGAAGGTGTCTGCACCAGAGCAGAGTTTGTGGCCTTCCTTTACCGCTCCACAGGAGCCTTGGCTCCCCAGAACACCAGAACTAGATTTGTGGATGTGGAGGATTGGCGGTATTATGCCACGCCTATTGCCTGGGCAGTGGAAAACGGTGTAACTGTAGGTACCAGTCCTACTACCTTTTCTCCCAATGAAACCTGTACCAGAGGTCAGGTGGTGACGTTTCTGCATCGGTGGTGTACCACGCTGAATGTAAGGGATTGTGGTGCTATTGCTAACGATGCCATAGACGATACCGATGCCATTAATCAGGCCATAGAAAAGGCAGCAGCCGAAGCAAAGGTGGAAGCAGTCTATATTCCTGCCGGAGTCTATGTGATTGATGCGAAAAAAAGTATCCAAATGAAGAGTAATACCAATCTGCTCATGGATGCAGAGACCTTGTTGGATGTAACAGGGAATGCACTGGAGGGTTATAGTGTAATCCATTTGGAGAATGTAGAGAACATATCGATTTCCGGTGGTCAGATTGGCGGAGAAAGGTATAAGCATACCGGCTCAGGCGGTGAATGGGGAATGGGAATCCGTATGCATGACAGCAGGAATATCCGTATTTCCAATATGAGCATTGCCCGTAACTGGGGAGACGGTATCTATCTGGGAACCACCAATCATACGGATGAATTGTATGGCTGTGAAAATATTGTGATTCAAAACTGTAGGATTTATGACAACAGAAGAAGCAATATTTCTATCGTAGATGCAAATCAGGTAGTGATTGACGGCTGTACCATTACGGATGCCAATGGAGCAGCTCCCCAATGCGGGATTAATATTGAGCCTAACCGGGATGATAGTGGCAGCATTCCGGCAGACGCCATCTGTAAAGATATTACGATTTCCAATACGACAATTAATGTGCGGGGAAAGGGAGACTACTGGGGACAGTTTTTCTGTTTTATGACCATGAATTATCCGGATAATTCTATCATTACCGCTGAAAATATCAGAATTGCTAACTGTACCTTTAATGGAGACTGTGGCAACTATTCAGGAGCCAATGTGAGTATATCCGATACACTGATTGGAGGTACCTTCTATGATGAGCAGAATACAGAATTGAATAATGTATCTTATGAGGATATATGGAGAGGCTAGTACATCGTACTAGACGTATTGACAAAAATTTCATGAATGAAGTCTTTCTCATCTGCACACAGTAATAGGCAGCAGGAGCAGCAGATAAAGCGATGGATAGATGGCTGCTCTGGAAGGAGCTTGGATGTAAGATGAAAGACAAAATTTTTGGTGTATTGCAACGTGTGGGAAGATCCTTCATGCTTCCTATTGCCATCCTCCCAGTGGCAGGTCTATTGCTGGGAATCGGAGGGTCTTTTACTAATGAAACCATGCTGAAGACTTATGGGCTGTGGGGATTTATGGGACCGGGAAGTATCTTTTATGCGGTTTTTGAGGTAATGAAGGCAGCAGGAGACATTGTATTTGCCAATCTGCCCATTCTCTTTGCCATGGGTGTAGCTATCGGTATGGCAAAAAAGGAAAAGGAGGTAGCAGCTTTGGCAGCCTCTATCGCCTTTTTTATTATGCATGCTTCTATTTCAGCGATGATTACGATTCATGGGGGAGCAGAAAATATGTTAAGCGGTGCGGTTACCTCAGTGGTAGGTATTACCTCATTGCAAATGGGAGTTTTTGGTGGTATTTTGGTAGGACTTGGGGTGGCAGCCCTGCATAATCGTTTTTACAGGATTCAGCTGCCCCAGGTACTTTCTTTTTTCGGAGGAACTAGATTTGTCCCCATTATCAGTGCCTTAGTCTATACACTGGTGGGTATTCTGATGTTTTATCTGTGGCCGCCTATTCAGCGGGGAATCTATGCTGTAGGAGACGTGGTGTTAAATTCCGGCTATGTAGGTACCTGGGTTTATGGTCTGATGGAGAGGCTGCTTATTCCCTTTGGACTGCATCATGTGTTCTATCTTCCTTTCTGGCAGACTGCAGTGGGTGGTACGCTGGAGGTAGGCGGGCAAATTGTGGAGGGAGCCCAAAATATCTTTTTTGCCCAGCTGGCGGACCCTTCTGTGGAACGGTTTGCTGTATCTGCCACACGCTTTATGTCGGGAAAATTTCCGCTGATGATTTTCGGTCTTCCCGGAGCAGCTCTGGCCATGTATCAGACTGCTCGGACGGACAAGAAAAAAACGGTAGGAGGACTTCTGCTGTCGGCTGCTTTAACCTCTATGCTGACAGGGATTACAGAGCCGTTGGAGTTTACCTTCCTCTTTGTGGCTCCTTTACTCTATATTCTTCACTGTATTTTTGCCGGATTGGCCTATATGCTGATGCATGTCTTTGGGGTAGGTGTGGGGATGACCTTTTCTGGCGGTCTTATTGATATGTTCTTGTTTGGTGTATTACAGGGAAATGCGAAAACCAACTGGATTTGGATTGTCATTGTGGGAATCGGTTACTTTTTTGTCTATTATTTTCTGTTTAGCCTGCTAATCCGAAAGCTGGATTTAAAGACCCCAGGAAGGGATGAAGGAGAGGAAGTCAAGCTGTATCGCAGAAGTGATGTAGAGGCGAAAGAGGGGAAAAACAAGGCGGGAACAGCCCATAAAGAGCAAGGAGAAGCAGAAATGCAGGAGATTTCCCGTCTGATTTGCGAAGGACTGGGAGGAAAGGAAAATATTTCTGATGTGGACTGCTGTGCCACAAGACTGCGATGTACAGTCAAGGATTCCAATCGGGTAGATGACCAGAAGCTTAAGGCTACAGGTGCATCGGGAGTGATTCACAAGGGAAATGGCGTTCAGGTAATTTATGGACCTAGAGTAACAGTGATTAAATCTGATTTGGAGGAATATCTGGACACACTGTAAGGATAATCCGCAAAAAGAAGCTAGAATAGAGGAGAAGGCAAACTCAATGGGAGCATTAGACCTTCTTGGAAATCGAAGATAGGGGCTGTCGCAAAATGAAATTTCATCACAATATATAGTATAATTTTCTTGAAATCAATGCTGTATATTGTAGAAAATTTTTATTTTGTGACAGCTCCGTTTATATGGAAATGCTTTCTTCTAATGTTGTTACTTCAGCTTCCGGTTTTTTCAAATCGTCTAAGGATAAAGAGGGTATGCACTGTGCTATGTCTTCCAAAGACAGCTTCCCTTGTTTAAACAATTGTCTTGCAGTTTCTTTTGCGGTTTCCTCCTGAATCTCTTTTATATAAGCCTTCAGAATCTAATTATCATTACTCCATATCGTTTCCTCTGTTCGTTATATACTTTAGAGAAAATGATATACTGTCCCCTAATATTTTTTTGTTTTTCTGATACAAAACTTTTACTTTCACATTCACGGAAATCTTTGCTCCATCAAAAAATGTTTCTGACCAAGATATAGTATCCTTTACCAGTTACATCTTAATTATATGATGTTGGGGTCAAAAGCATTTGACCCCTTGATGCTTACGGATTTCTTCGCGTTTCACGCTCACGAAATCCTAAAAGATTCAAAATCCGCACATTTTTCTGCGAAAAATGGCTACTTTCTCATGTTTTGTGGATTCCAAAGTCATCTATTTTCATGCAAGCAAGAAAATAGATGACCTTTTGACCCTAGCATCATTATATAGAAGAATGTCTGTGTTGATAATAGCGTTAGGGATGTCCCTTTGTTCTTTCGTGGTAAATATTCAGTAGGTCTGCACACTTTAATGGTAGGAAAACGCAGTGGTAATGAGGTAACTGTGATATACTGAGCAGTTGCCTTTTGTGTTGATATGGGTGAACTTTTGTAGTAATATAGTATCAGCAATTAGTATTGAGGATGTAACAGGTCAAAGAGTGACAAAATCAAAGAGTGACAAAATCAAAGAGTGACAAGGGCAAAAGATAAGGAAAGGGCAGTTCAGAGCAGGATACTCTTTTAACAGAAAATGGCATGGATAAGAAAGTGAAATAATGGATAAAAGTAGCAATGAGAATCAAAATACA
This sequence comes from Lachnospiraceae bacterium, assembly GCA_017532145.1. Taxonomy (GTDB): domain Bacteria; phylum Bacillota; class Clostridia; order Lachnospirales; family Lachnospiraceae; genus Kineothrix. Next base: position 23,672 of record JAFXJR010000059.1, read on the forward strand.
ATGAATATCATAAAAAAGAAACCGGACTGAAAAGGACGGCATGATAAATGGAGGATGGATATGACGATTTTACACATTCCCTTACTTATTCTTTGGCTTTTACTCATCCCCTTTTGTATAGGACTTCTTCCCCTGCGATGGATACCCAGGGAGAACAGGAGGGGAGGAGTTATACTGGTGGCAGGTTATTTGATTCTTCTGCCACTGTGTTGGCTGGTAGCAGTACCCTGTATTCTGTTTGTGAAATACGATAGCTTTATTCCTATGGTAATTATCTATACGGTGCTGATACTGATAGCAGCCACAGCAGGAGTGTGTCTTACCCTATGGTTTTGGAAGAAGGGAAATCCGATTTTGGAAATACCCAAATTTTCCATATCTGATTGGATTCAGAATCTGTCCTGGGAGGAGAAAATAGGCTGGCTGATTTTTCTGGGGCTGGTAGGCTTCCAGTTATACAAAGCTTTTACTCTGGCTTCCTTTGATGGAGACGATGCAGAATATGTAGCTCAGTCTCTGGTAACAGTAGAATCTGATACCATGTATCTGATTCTGCCATATACAGGAGGAACCACCTCTTTGGATATTCGTCATGCTTTGGCGGTACTGCCTATTTGGATTGCTTTTATAGGGAAAATGACAGGTCTCCATACTACCATCCTGTCCCATAGTATACTGCCTTTTTTACTGCTGCCTTTAACCTATATGGTTTATGTTGAGATTGGCAGGCATTTGTTGAAAAAAAAGCCGGAGCAGGTTCCGGGATTTATGATTCTGATAGCATTACTCCAAATGTTTGGCAACGTATCGATTTATACGAATGAAACCTTTTTCCTTACCAGAACCTGGCAGGGGAAAGCAGTGGCAGCAAATTTTGTTATTCCTATGACTATCCTTTTGCTGCTGTGGATTTTTGATAGAAAGAAAAGCCAGAAGAATAGTCATGCTGCTGGTTTTTGGATTCTGCTTTGCCTCACCAATATGACGGCAGGTGTATGTACCTCCATGGTGGTATTTTTAAATGTAATGATGATTGGTGCAGCAGCCTTCTGGCTAATGGTAGCTGACAGAAAGCTGAGTATTTTGATAAAGGCTGGTATGGCTTGTATTCCCAATGCAGTCTATATGCTGCTCTATCTCTTTCTGCAAGTGGGCAAATAACAGCAGCTAAATACGTTTGCTGGGGAATTTACATTTGTTGCAGCATCCAAGTCAGAGCAAAGGGATGATAAAGCAGCAGAGGTGCAACTCTGGTACAAGCCTGTTGGAGGGCAAAATATGATGAGGCTAAAAGATAACATAAGAATAAAGGGAGCAAGGTAGTTATGTATGGAATTTTTATGGAAAGCGTAGTCATTTTTAAAAATTATGCAGGCAGTCGCTATATTATGGTGCTGTTTTTGCTGGCTTTAGTCTATCTTCTGATAATGGAAAAGGATAAAAGAAAGCGTGCCTTGTTCGTCTATATGCCTTTGAGCCTTTTGCTGCTGTTCTTTTTTCCTCTTTTCCGAAAGGTCTTTGTACGTTTGATGAGTGGCTCCGGAGATACCTATTACCGAGTGCTGTGGCTAATTCCCACGGGAGTTATTATTGCCTATGGAAGTATGAAGGTGGCAGGCAGTCTGGAGGAAAAGCTGGGAGTCTGGGCAAGGCGGGGAGCGACAGCAGTGATGGCAATAGCCATTATGATTTGTGGCAAATATGTATATGCCAGTCCCTATATGTCTCCGGCAGAAAATCTATATCATATTCCTCAAAAGGTAATCGACATCTGTGACCTGATGGCACCGAAGGAGGGAGAAGAGAGAATCTGGGCAGTCTTCCCCACCGATTTGGTCTATTTTGTGCGCCAGTATGATACAGATATTCAGTTGCTGTATGGTCGGGAAATGGTGGAGCCAAAATGGAGCTATTACGATCCGGTGCATGAGGTGATGAATCACCCTACAGTGATAAAGCTGGAAGCTTTGCTGGAGTTGACCAGAGAAAAGCATTGTACCTATCTTGTGCTGCCCCATAATAAAAAGATATCAGGAAATCCAAATGAGCTTGGACTGGAGCTGTTGGATACCATAGAGGGCTATCCGGTATATTATGACCCGGTAGCTGCAAAAAAGATGGAAAAAGCTTTTGGATAAATGGCAAAGAAAAGAGGAGAGATACAATATGACAAATGGACAGCGGGCAAAAGAAGTAATAGAAAAATATGGATTTAATTTTACCCATATACCCAAGCAGGAGATAATTGAGTTGATAGAAAAAGAAATTTTGAATTATCAATTGGGCAGTTCTGAATATCTCCGATTATTATGCGGTTATTTGTATTGTCTTGGTGATGTTTTTGATGTTCCTTTGTTGGAAAAAGCTAAATATGGTATCAATATGGATGTTGGCTGTATGATTGATGGAGAGTGGATTGACAGTCTGAAAAATGATGGAGTCAGCACACAGTCTATGGGATCCCGACAGGAAATAATAGACAGCTTCGTATCGTATTATCATCATTTTCAACCAGAAGATGAATGGTAATGTAAGTCCCCTTTCACTACGAAGTAGTGTTCACCACGAAGTAGTGTTCACCACGAAGTAGTGTTCACCACGAAGTAGTGTTCACCACTTAGTACTTGGTGTACTTGAAGTGGAGGACTTCCTTGATTCGGTTAAAAAGGGACATGAGCGTTTGTTAGTGTATCATGTCCCTTTTTGTGACTATCGTGCAGACGTTCTTCCTGTATTGATCAGTTCTGCCAATCTTTCTGCCATTAACTTTCGCCCAGCATCATTTAGATGAATATGGTCAGTCAGATATTGCTGATGATTATCTTCATTGATACTGCCATAAAAATTATCAATAATGGATACACCGCAGGAAATGGATACATCTACCTCTTTAAGCAGATAGTGAGGCAATGCTCCATTCCCCAAATCCGTACTGCCACCGCTATGGTGATTGCCGTTTTCATCCACATACTGAGCAAAGGGATGGGACATCACGACGATACGGATATAGGGATAAGCTTGTTGAATATCTTCAATAGCATTTCTAAGTCCGCCAGTGTAGGTGCTTAGCTCATGAGGGTCGTTAGGATTGTCACAGGGAATTAGAGACAGAT
>JAFXJR010000060.1 GCA_017532145.1 Lachnospiraceae bacterium
GATAGCATCCTCCTCCATCTGCTCCGATAGTTTGGTAATAAATTCTGCCGGCTTCACATAAGCTGTGTCAGGATTCTTCCTTCCTGTCATCGTCTCTTTGTAGCCATCCAGTGTATGAATCCACTTATCATAGGACTGATGCAGCGTTTTTTCTTCCATCCCCTGATTCATTAAATCCTGGAAAATATGCCGAATATCTCCAACCAGCGGAATATGGGGACCTACATTTTTTCCAATTTCAGCAGGATCCACATCCATATGCACTAATACCTTATTGTTGATCATTACATCCGGATGACTCACCGCTCTGTCTGCCACTCTGGCTCCCACCATCAGCAGCAAATCTGATTCATTCATCGCCCGATTGGCATAGGGCTTTCCATTATTGCCTACATTGCCATAATACAGAGGGTCTCGGGTAGGCATTACTCCTATTCCCATAATCGTAGAAACTACCGGTATCTGAAAGGCTTTGGAAAATTCTCTTAATTCCTCCACGGCCTGACTTAAGTGGACACCGCCTCCGGCACAAATTAACGGACGTTTTGCCTTTTCTAAAGCCTGTACTACCTTTTTAATCTGTACCATATTTCCCTTTACGGTAGGCTTATAGGTTCTTAAATTAACCTCCTCCGGATAGTGAAATTTGGAAATAGGAGCATTTTGAATATCAATGGGAATATCAATCAGAACCGGTCCCTTTCGTCCTGTATTCGCAATATGGAAGGCCTCCTTGAAGATTCTGGGAATATCGTTGGCATTCTTTACCACATAGCTGTATTTGACAAAGGATTCTACTGCACCTGCAATATCTGCCTCCTGGAATACGTCGCTCCCCATCAGCTCGCTGTTTACCTGCCCGGAAATACAAATAATAGGAATACTGTCTGCAAAAGCTGTAGCAATTCCTGTAATCACATTAGTGGCACCTGGTCCAGAGGTTACTGCACATACACCTACTTTTCCGGATATTCTGGCAAAACCGCTGGCTGCATGAGCCGCATTTTGCTCGGTACGAATCAGAACCGTTCTAATTTTGGAATCCAGGATACTGTTATAAAAAGGACAGATAGCCACGCCCGGATAGCCAAAAACCAGCTCCACCCCTTCTTCCTCTAAACATTTTATTATTGCATCTGCACCAATCATTTTTGTAATACTGCTCCTTTCTCGGCCTTTTCCCTCTTTTAATCCTCAATCTGAAGGATATGCTTTGCCATCTTTACCGCCTCTGCTGCATCTTTGGAATACCCGTCTGCACCGATTTCATCTGCATAATCCTGAGTGATAACAGCCCCCCCTATCATCACCTTGGCCTCCGCCTGCTGCTCCTTAGCATATTCAATCACTCGTTTCATTTCCTGCATGGTAGTAGTCATCAACGCAGACAGGGCAATAATCCCTGCATGATGTTCCTTTGCCGTCTCCACAATCTTTTCCTTGGGTACATCCTTGCCCAAGTCAATCACCTGAAAGCCATAGTTTTTCAGCATTAATGCCACCAGATTTTTCCCGATATCGTGAATATCCCCCTGAACCGTAGCAATGACAATAGTAGGCATCTCTTTTCTGTCACTGACTTCCTCCAGCAATGGCTCTAAGTATTCAATAGCTGTCTTCATGGCTTCCGCACTGGCAATCAGCTGGGGCAGGAAATATTTTCCCTTGTCGAACAAATCTCCCACTTCATTAATGGCAGGCATTAAAATCTCATTGAGAATCCCCTGAGGGGTATTTTCTTTTTTCAATGCCTCAATTACATATTCAGTAATCTTCTTTTTATTTCCTTTTAGTACACACTCCCGAATCAGTTCCTCCTCGGAAAGAACAGCTTGAGTGGCGTTATCCGACTTTCCTGCTGCTTCCGTATTTTTCTCAGCAAAGCTGTTCATCTGCTCAATATAACGGATATCTGCTTCCTCCTTAGCCAGCATCAAATCAGAAGCAAAGGCACTGCTCACCAAAAGCTCCTGAGAAGGATTAGCAATGGCCATCGTCAATCCGGCTTGAATAGCCATAGTTAAAAAAGCTGCGTTTACATAGCCTCTCTGGGGAAGTCCAAAAGAAATATTGGAAAGGCCACAGGCAGTCGCATATCCATTTTCCTTACAATACCGAATAGTTTCCAAGGTTTCCACTGCTGCCGTTTTATTGGCACCCACCGTAGTCACCAGCCCATCTACTACAATATCCTCCTTGACCATACCCAGTTCCAAAGCCCGCTCAGTAATCTTTTGGATAATTTCCTGCTTTTCCTCCAGATTCTTAGGCAGTCCTGCATCCGAAAGGGGAAGCAGAATAAACATGGCACCATATTTTTTTGCAATGGGAAGGAGCTGTTCAAACTTGGTCTTTTCATAAGAAATGGAATTAATCAAAGCTCTTCCCGGATAGCGCCTCAATGCTGCCTCTATTACCTCCACATGGCTGGAATCTATGGATAATGGCAGGGAAGTAACTCCTGCGATTTCATCTAAGGCCCGGAGCATCATCGCTTTTTCGTCAATACCACTCATTCCCATATTGACATCCAAAATTCCTGCGCCACAGGCTTCCTGCTCCTGCGCAAACTCCAATACCATATCCATATTATTTTCCCGTAGCTGCTCCTGCAGCTTCTTTTTGCCGGTAGGATTGATTCGCTCTCCGATAATAATAAAATTATCATCCAAGCCAAATTCTATCGTCTTTCTTTCTGAAGAAAGATAGCGTTTACCACTTTTTTTTCTGGGCTTCACTGTCATATTCTGTGTACACTGACAAAGCTTTTCAATATACTCTGGTGTGGTACCACAGCAGCCTCCCAGAATAGAAGCTCCTGCCTCTGCCAGCCGTACCATGCCCTCTACAAACTCATTACTATCCATATCATAGACGGTTTTTCCCTCTTTGTCCAAAGAAGGCAAACCTGCATTTGGTTTGGCAATAATCGGTAAAGCCGTTACCTCTGCCATCGTTTGTACCAGCTCCACCATTCGGTCAGGACCTGTGGAACAGTTTACCCCAATAGCCGAAGCACCCAAACTTTCCAGCACTACTGCTGCCGTTTTTACATCAGTACCAAAAAGAGTCCTTCCATCTGATTCAAAGGTCATCGTTACCATCACTGGCAGATCACAGACCTCCCTGGCTGCAATCAGAGCTGCTCTGGTCTCCTGCAAGCTCATCATGGTTTCTACCACCAAAAGGTCTACACCGGCTTCTGCCAGATAGCCAATCTGCTCTTTATAAATATCCACCAGTTCTTCAAAATCCAATGTACCCATTGGAGCCAGCTGTTCTCCTGTCATTGTCAAATCTCCTGCCACCAGGCAGCTGTCTCCTGCTGCTTCCTTAGAAAGCCTTACCAACTGAGCATTGATAGAGCCAATTTCCTCTGCCAGCCCATATTCTCCCAGCTTTACCGCATTTCCACCAAAGGTAGGAGCATAGATAATATTACTGCCTGCTGCCACAAACTCCTTTTGCAAGCCAATCAGTACCTCTTTGTTGTCCAATACCCATTTCTCCGGACAGACACCGATGGGCATTCCCCTTTTTTGTAGATTAGAACCAGTAGCTCCATCCAAAAAAATAAGCTTACTACCTGCTAATTGTGCAAATTCCTGTTTTGTCATGATTATCTCCATTCTATGTTTATCTATTGGATATTTTTATCCTTTACTATTTTTAATTCATCCTGTGTTCCATGCTACCACAATTTACAAAAAACTACAATCATTGTTTCTGATAGAGATACGCTATTGTCCCTATCAATAGCCCTATACTAAGCCATTGTGAAGTAGAAAAAATCCAGAAACTTCCTCTGGCTGCATCGTCTCTGAAATACTCCAGAATAAATCGCCAGATACTATAAAACAGAAGGTAACTAGCCACTGTATGTCGGTATCCTTTTCTTATATCCAACCAAAAAACTCCCCCTGCAATTATCAGTAAACCAACAGCCTCTGTCAGCTGTACCGGAAATAAAGCTACCCCTGAGGGTGCCAGAGAAGCAGCCGGATAGATAACCGCCATAGCTCCCTGCCAGGGTCTTCCATAGCAACAGCCTGCCAAATGGCATCCTATTCTGCCCCAGGCATGAATCCAGGGAATGAGAAAAATAAAATGCCTGATATAGAGAAAAATATCTATATGATGAAGTTTTAAAGGAACCAGTAGCAGAGTCAGTCCACCAGCCAATCCGCCATAAAAGACGAAGCCTCCCTGCATCACCTGATTCAGATAGCTGAAATCGGTCAGTTGAGACCAGTCAATCGAGGAAAAATGTACTGCCAGATACAATAGCTTGGCACCAAGAAATGCTCCAAGAAATAGATAAGCTTCTGTAATCAAAAAATCATTTCCATCCAGTCTATAACGTTTTAAAGGATGTAAAGCAATCAGATTAGCAGTAACTACTCCCAAAACAATGAAACAACCATAGGCAGGTATTCTAAAGCTGCCAAAAGACAGATAAAAACTCATTTTCTTCCCCTTTATATTACTAAAAGAAGATGCTTCTCTAAGAGGAGATTTTCTTCCATCGTAGAGAAGCATCTGAAACCATTTTGGCTATAGCCTAAGATCAACCAGCTCTCCCAGACCTCCCAGCAATGCAGCACACGCCATATACAGCAGCAGTCCTATGATTAAACCGATAATAGACACTACCAAGCCTGCTGTTGCCATTCCTCTCATTTCATAATCCTTTCTGCCCAAAGCACCCAAAATAATGCCGATTACACCCAAGAACGCTCCCAGCCAACCCAAAAACCCCATACTCAACAATCCAATCAATAATGAAAGGATACCTAAGATTAATGATGCAATGCCCATACCTTCCTCCTATGAATCCTATATGATTAGTTTTATGCTAAATTTTTCTTACCTTATCATACTATTCCTATATTGTCAATTCTTGGCAGTCATCCTATTCTGCTAAAATAAGCATCTATCCCATCTGCAATTCCATCTGCCAGCTTATCCTGATAGGAGGTATCTGCCATATTCAAATCTTCTTGAGTATTCGTCATATATCCCATCTCTACAATTGTCACTGGAACCTCACACCAGTTAATTCCGCTCATCGTATCTGTTTCCCAGACCCGCTGCTTTGCTGCTCCAGTAGCTGCTGACATTTTATTCAGTACTTCCTCTGACAGAATACGGGAAGCCTCATAGATTTCTGCACAGTACGGATTCTTGGGAGTGGGGCATATGGTCATTATCCCATGTACACTGGAATCCTCAGATCCATTAGCATGAATCCGGATAAAAGCGTCTGCTCCTCCGTCATTAGCTATGGCAGCACGTTCGCTATTACTGATATCCACATCATGAGTTTCCCGAATCATCAGTACCTGGTATCCTCTGCCTATCAATTCCTCCTTTAATTTAAGAGCAACCTGCAGATTAAGCTCATATTCCTTTAATCCACTGGCCTTTCCCTGAGTACCTGAAGTAACTCTGGCCTTCATCTCCTGAGCTCCCGGACCAATAGGTTCTTTCGCTGAACTGCCCTTAGCCTGATGCCCAGCGTCAATGGCTATCAGCTTGCTTCCGGATGTTTCAGAAGACTGTGTTGATACTTCAGCAGACGAAGCTTCTGCTGGAGCTGCTTGCTCTTGAATAACTTGTTCTTGGGTAAACTGCTCGTTTTCATCTGTAGATGAGGTTGATGTTGAAGAAGCTTGTTCTTCTGATTCAGATGTCGATTCCTCTGCCTTAGAGGATGGCATTTTTTGTTCAGATGATGATTCCTCTGCCTCAGAGGATGGCGTTTTTTGTTCAGATGGTGATTCCTCTGCCTCAGAAGATGGTATTTTTTGTTCAGATGATGATTCCTCTGCCTCAGAGGATGGCGTTTTTTGTTCAGATGATGATTCCTCTGCCTTAGAAGCCACTTCTTTAAATTCGATTAATGCTTCTTCCTCCTGAGATTGTTGCTCTTTTGACAGCTGTGATTCCTGAGAAGATTGCTCTCCCTGCTTATTACAGCCTCCTAATAACATACCTAAACATAATAACACCAACCAAATCCAATTGTACTTTTTCCTGTTCATTTTTATATCCTCCTTCGGTGCTATTATACTGGTTTTTTTTCTCTATTTCCAGCAAAATTCACGTCAATTGGATATTCAGAAACATCTATGCTATTCCAGCTTCTTCAGACAATCCATAACTTCATGTAGAGACGTCAGCTTTTTTAGCAGCATGGCCTGCTATTTTTCTTCTGGCTACTTTATATCAGGAATACAAATCACAGAAATACCTACCCGATAGGCTACCTCAATCCCTGCCTCGTTATCCTCCCGTACCAGGCAGTTTTTCGGAACTTTTCCCAGCTTTTCACAAGCCTTTAGGAAAATATCATGATGAGACTTTCCCTGTGTCACCTCATGTCCAAAGACAAAAGTATCTAAATATTCCCTTTTTTCATAGCAAAACCACCCTGATAACTCGATTCAATTATCAGGGTGGCTTTTCACTAAATTATCTTTCTTGAAATTTATACACCATTAACGGGAGACAGCAGAACCTTTCCTGTTCCTCTGTATACATTCACTAGACCCTCACCGGAGGCTGCCGAGCCAATCAAAGATTTACCGGAACGCTCTACGGTAAATTCCAGACTGCCGCTCCAGGCAATCGCAAAGTTTCCATCTACCTTTAATACATCATTTTGCAGCTCAATTTCAATCAGCTCTTCCTTTGGACAGTGTGATTCCAGACAAAGGATTCCCTTTCCCTGAACCCCCAGGTTAAACAATCCCTGCCCACCGGCTACTGCAGAAGACAGATTCGAGCGCATCACCGCCTTTTGTTCCAGAGTAGACTCGCAGGCTAAAAAGAATCCATCATCCAGCACGACCGATCCATTCCAATCTGCTACATCTATCAATAAAATATGCTTATAAGTAGGCTCCAGTACCAGGATTCCATCTCCACTATATTCCGGTTTAATAGCCCCTTCACCCGTCACAGAACCACGCAGAGCCTTTCCAAAGAAGTCACTAACTCCTTTAATTCCTGTAGTGGCCTGAACATTTCCCAACATCCACTGCATCGCCCCTGACTGAATGGTTACATTTGCTTTGGATACATCACAGATAACCTGACGTTTTCTCACATTCATCTGACTGGAAAAATAGGCCGTTATGGCCTGGCTGGGCTCCAGGCTTAAATCCCGAAGATATTCAATGGCAGTGAAGGCTCCCATTGTTCCAATTACCTTAATATCATCATTGTCTGTAAAATTCTTAATCTTATACATTTTCTTTATCCTTTCTTTAGGTATTGTCTTGATTGTAATCCTTTCTTGCTTCAGTAAAAAATTACATAGTCTCAGCTATCTTTCAGTGGAAGAATTGCAGAATAGACCACTCTATGCTTCTCATCAATAGCTATATCCTGATGATAATGACCACAGAACCACTGTTTATACCGCAACTTATCCTCCAGCTCTTCAAAGTAATCGGTAAGAATATCCGTCTGGGTCACTTTTGCAGGACTGTTCCATTTTATATGGTTTTGTGCCAATAACTTTTGCACCCTATTGGATGTACAATGAGAAATCACATAATCCACCTGATAGCCTATCTGCTCCAGATTCCTTCTTCCTTCCTCCAACTCTGCCTGACTGGGCAGCTCCTCTTTCCACCAGGTCTCACCGATTACCCGATAGAATAATTTTCTTTTCTTCAATTGTTTTTTCTTTTCCAGAAAAAGGGAATCCTCTCTATCCAGAATACCTCCTTCCATATCATGGCTGGAAGCTCCTCCAAAGGTAAAAAATTTCTTCTCTTCTAAGGTAAAAACCTGACCTCGCATTAAATGAATAATTTTATCCTTTACAATATGATGTACCTTCCCTCCTTTCCATAATTCTACTGGATAATCTGTAAGCATAGTATGGTTTTCATGATTACCATCTACAAATAACAGGGTAAATGGCAGTCTGGACAACCAGTCACAGTTATATTGAAATTCCGTATCGTCTGCCCAGCATATCCCACAGTCACCACAAATAATTACATAGTCTCTTTCTGTCAGCTTCATTGGCAGTGCAGAACGTTGTCTTTTTGTAAACCTCCCAAAATTTCCATGAGTATCTCCTGTTATATAAATCATAATGTCCACTCCATTCCTCACCTATATTTGAAGGTGAGATGTCAACTATAGGAATCTAAGCCAAACCACAAGGATACTGATACATACTATATAGAGAGCAAGCCAAACATACTCACTTCGATGGCGTGTTTTTACTGTGGCTACATAGATACGACTATTTGTAATAGGAAACAGTAGGGGAACTCCCTTTTTATTAAACATATCAGCAAAAATATGTAGAATCCATCCAAACATCAATCCAAATAATAGGGAATTGATTCCAATAACCAGCATAGAAAACGGAGACATATAGTGTGCAACCACATACATCAGCAACAGAAAGCACAAAGGCATAACGAGAGTATGGGTAAATCCTCTATGCTTTAACATCTTGCTGATTATTCGATATTTTCTCCCTAATGCAGACTGATGAATATCAATATCAGGAAGGTAAGAGCCTAATGCGGCTGTTGCCAGGCTGATGATAGGAAGAATCTGTATATTACCAACCTCAAATCCCTTAGGATGAAGTATAATCAACGCAGCCGTAGATAGAACGCCTACTGTTGCATGTGTTTTTCCTGTCATTTTGTAACTACTCCTAATCTGTTGTTAATTACTTCAATCTGTACGTTTTGGGGAAGCCCTTCGGATTGTTCAGGATAAATTAGATTCCAAAAACTTCTATGCCTTTAATCCCGGCTTTGACAAGTGTAAAGATTGAGCCATTTGATTCTGAAAAGGGCTGTGTTTCCATCCACAGCCTTTTTTCTATTTTCCATGTCACCGCTTCCCAGATATAGAAAACGATTATCCTACCCCTTGTCTGCCTCTGTTCTTCTGGTCTTCCTTATTTTTTACCTGTTGAAATATTCAGCATGGTAGCAGATAATCCATGAATCTGTCTGGTATCATCAATAACCTGTCTAATATTTTCCTTATAGAGATTCATGGCATCAGCAATAGCTTCTACCGAAACCTGATTCTGCTCCGAACAGATGTTCATATCCACTACCTTACCCTTTAAATTTTCAAAGATAGAACCAATCTGTCCTATATTATTATTTTGTTCTTCAATATTGCTGTAAAGAGAATCAAACTGTTTTGTCAATGTACCAAAACCATTCTGCAGCTCATCTAAAGCTCCCAAAGAAGCATCAATTGCCTCCGTACTCTCTCCCATCTGCAACGTAGTTTTCCGAATCTGTTCCCTCATTACCTCTACTACATGGGCTACCTGAACAGAACATTTACTGCTGTCTACTGCCAATTCCTGCACCTTGGATGCTACCACTGCAAATCCGGCACCCGCGTTACCTACACGAGCCGCTTCAATAGAAGCATTAAGTGCCAGCATGGTGGTACTGGAGGAAATGGCATTCAACTGCTCCAGTACACTGTAGATTTCCTGCATCTGTTCTTCCATTTTATGAAAGACCTGGTCTGCCTCACTCACTGCTTTCTTCACTGATTCCATCTGATGGTTCATTGCTTCCATATTGTTGCGGTTAGCTTCCAGTGTGGATTCAAAGATTTGCAGTTCACTATTGAGTGCATCAATGTGTCCCTCTGTAAATTGTATTCTGCTTTGTACACTGTCACAGGTATGCTCTACTTCCCTTGCTCCCTGGGTAATACTGGCAGAACTATCTCTTAAATCTATTGCATTTCCTTCAATTAAACGGTTAGCTTCATTGAGCTTCCCAATTCCATGGGAAGAATTTTCAAAATTCTGCTGCAGTGTATCTCCTATCGTCATAAAGGATTCCAAAAGCTTTTCTGCTTCCTCTGCCCTTTTTTGTCCCATCAGAATAAAAGCATAGCCTCTCTGAATAACCAAGTAGTACATCAGGCTGGCAAAAATAAACATAATCAAACAGAGAAAAAACTGTCCTGTGCTTTCTGCCTTTTCCGGATGAATCAGAAACTGCAGTACTAATAAAATGGTTGCTATTACTGACTGTATCATTGTATATCGTGGATTTAAATAGAGTCCGGCCATTCCAAGAACAATCAAATACAATGGAAAATCATCACTATAATGGTCCCCACTGAATAGCGAGATAATAAATATGACTAACAGCAGAGAAACCGACACCACAAACTGCTTCGTTTCTTTCTTTACATGCAACCACTGCATAAGCAATACCACTATGGTAAATATTGCCAATATCATCCCTACAGCTACCGCACCACTTATCGTACCCCCAATCAGGTTTTTCAACAGGAAAATTGCAGCTACTATATAGGTTACATACAACATAATCTTAAAAATCTTCTCTCTGGAAATTGGCTGCTTATCCACTTTATCTGTCTGATTCATGCCACCCCTTCTTTCATCCATCTGTTTTCCCCCAACTCTTTGTATCTATCATACTCTGCCAGTGAAAAAGTGGCAAGCATTTTTTTGAAACTCCACCAGTAACTTCCATTGTCATCTATTATGACTTATGCTATTATGTGTCTTGTAATATTTATGTAATATTTTTGTAATATTTAACTAAATCATGAAAGTTTACTACTTCCATCAAGTATGTAATCTGCCAAACAATTATCTTAAAAACAAACCATAAAAGGAATGAACAAGATTCACCTTAACCATAACGAAAGTGAGGAAAAACATGAACGTATTACCATCTATATTAGTTACTGCTGCTCTTGCCTGCGGAACCGGAAATCCATCAGGAAATTTCCTATCAAAGTACCGGTGAAAATATTGCCTGGGGACAAAAAACTCCTGAGGAGGTAGTCAATGCCTGGATGAACTCTGAGGGTCATAAAGACAATATTCTAAATAGCAGCTTTACCTCTATTGGGGTAGGATGCTATGAAAATAATGGCATTCTGTATTGGGTACAGCTATTTACCCGATAAATTTTGGAAGTACTATGTTAAGGATTACTGCCTGACAATATCCACTCTCTATCCAATATGTCGCCAAACTGAAGGGTACTATTGCTATTGTAAATATACGCATTTTTCTGCATAATTAAAACATAGCAAAAATAATATTGTATCTTTTACTAAAAACATAGTAGGTGATGCGATAAAATAGAAGAAAATAAGCTAAAACGTAAAATAAAGGATAGGGTATTTTCCAATTTATTCCGAGATAAAAAATATCTACTTCAATTATATCAGGCATTACATCCAGAAGATAATACTGTGGCAGAAGATGAAATTGCAGATGTTACCATTAAATATGTGTTAATTGATGCAGATTACAATGATTTAGGATTGTCTATTGGCAATCGTTTAATGGTCTTATATGGGAGCAAAAAAGTGACTCTACCAAAACCGGAACTATATATGATTTACACTGGAGATAAAAAGAAAATACCAGATACTATATCTTTATCAGAAGAATTTTTTGATGGAGAAAAAATTTCTGTGGATGCAGAAATCAAGGTTTTGTATCAAGAGAACGAAAACTGTAAAAACAGAAATGTACTGAAAAAATATTTGGAAAGTAAGGAACAGGAGGTTGTGGATATCATGATGACTCTATTTGATAATCAAAAAATTTTGAAAGCTTATACAAAGGATATGATGTTGGGGTCAAAAGCATTTGACCCCTTGATGCTTACGGATTTCTTCGCGTTTCACGCTCACGAAATCCTCAAAACATTCAAAATCCGCACATTTTTCTGCGAAAAATGGCTACTTTCTCATGTTTTGTGGATCCCAAAGTCATCTATTTTCATGCAAGCAAGAAAATAGATGACCTTTTGACCCTAGCATCAGGATATTAAGGATAAGACGGTAAGAGAAGCCGCGAGACAAATGCTTAAGAAAGGAAAAATGCCTTTAACAGAAATCGCAGAATGCCTTCTTTATCCATGGAGGAACTAAAACAGCTAAAATCCGAAGTGATATAATAATTTTTGTTTTTTAAAAGGGTTACTGCCTGACAAACAGCAGTAACCCTTTTAAGATAAGCCATCTAATCAAAGATTATCTTGTTTTACTCTTAGAAAATTTTGTACAGCTTTTGCTGAAATGTTCTACTTACCTGAACCTGGTAATCTGGTGCGAATCAGTCTCTTTCCAAACTGCTTAGGATGGAATGGAATCAGTGGGTAAACATAGCTTTTACCGGATATCGTCTTATTAGAAACGACAGCTACTACCAGCAGAATAACTGCTGCAATATATCCATAAATACCAAACAGCTGTGTCAGAATCAGGTTAATCATACGCATAAACTTAATCGCATAGCTTAACTCATAATTTTGCTGTGTATAGCTGGCAATAGCAACAAAGGCCATATACAGCATTACTTCTGAATTAAACCATCCACTATTTACTGAAAACTCTCCCAATACCAATGCTGCCATTACACTAAGCGGGGTACTTAGCATATTTGGTGTATTGACTGCGGCCAGACGCAATCCGTCAATGGCCAGCTCTAATAGCAAAAACTGCCAGAGAAGGGGAATGTTAGTCTCTTCCTTTACCACAATAAACTGAAAGCTTTCGGGAATCCATTGGGGATTCAGCATCAGCAACAAAAAAGTCGGAGTAACAAAATAGGTCATTAATGCAATCAAAAACCTGGATAGCCTTAGATAAGAGCCGGTAATTGGCGGAAAATAATAGTCATCTGCCTCCTCCACTATATCAAAAATAGACGTTGGTGTAATCATGGCTGAAGGAGAATTATCTACCAGAATGACCACATCTCCCTCCAATATCTGTGCTGCTGCCGTATCAGGCCGCTCGGTGAACTTAAATTTCGGAAAAGGATTATACCATTTTCTGTCAAAAAGACATTCTGCCAAGCTTTCCTGATTCATCGTCAGAGCATCCACCTGGATTCCTTCAATTTTGGATTTGATTTTTTCCAAAAAATCATGATCCACTCTGGATTCCATATAGCAAAGCACAATATCCGTTCTGGAACTGCTGCCGGCCTGTAACATCTCCATTCGTAAATCCGTACTTCTGATACGCCGCCGAATCAGGGCTGTATTGAAAACTATCGTTTCCACAAACCCATCCTTTGATCCTCTTAAAGCCTTGTCCTTTTCTGGCTCTGACACACTTCTGGCAGGGTAGGTTCTGGAATCAATCAGCATACACCGGTCGAACCCATCTATAAATAAGGCAAACACACCGGACATAATAAAATAAAGGATTTTATCCCATTCATCCTTTAAATCCACTTCCACATAAGGAATCTTTTTCTTGGCCATTTCATGAGCATCCGCCGGCAAGTCCTCCGGCTTCATATCCATAAAATACTGCAGAACCTTCTGCATCAGCTCATCCTTACAAAATCCGTCAATAAAACAGATACAGGCATTTCTTCCCCCTACATGAATCACCCGATATACCACATCAAAGCTGGTATCGGCAGCCAGTGATTCCTTTAAGCAGACCAGATTTTCCTCTAAGGATGGCGATATTTTTCCCTGCCTAATCTCCTCCCCTCCTCTTCTGGTACCCTTTGATTCTGTTTCCATATCACAAAACTCCTTCCCTAGCAGCTGATAGAATATCAAACCATCATTTTATCTTCTAGTATGCTCTGGAAAGAGTTTTTTATTCGTAACTGTTCAGTACCCTCACCGTTACGATGCAAAAATCCATGAAAATCGCCTACGGCGATGGGATTTTTGCTCACTACCACTACGTTTTCCTACGGTCAGCACAGCAAGTGTGCAGACCTACTGAATAGTTACTTTTATTCTTTATTCGTGCTTAATTACTTTTCCATTCCACAGGCTGTTGCTGATTCCAAGCAACAATGGTCGTTGAAAACCGTATCATAAAAACGAAAGCCTCCGGCAAAATTATAGCAATCATAACCGTTTCCCATAAGGATTCGTGCTGCAATATAGCTGCGCAGCCCGCTTTGACACATCAAATAAACCGGCTTTCCTTTTTCTACTTCCTCCAAACGCTCCCTTAGCTCGTCTACAGGAATATGTTGAAAGCCCTCCACATGTCCCCGCTGGTATTCTTTGGCTGTTCTGGTATCCAGGAAAGTAATACTGCCATCCTTTGGCAACTGCTCCAAATCCTCCAAAAACCATTGTTTTAATATCCCTTTGGCAATATTGTCAATCATAAAGCCTGCCATATTGACCGGATCCTTTGCCGAAGAATAGGGCGGTGCATAGGTAAGATCCAAATCCTTAAGCTGTGTGGCTTTTAATCCTGCATGGATGGCAGTCGCCAACACATCAATACGCTTATCCACACCTTCATACCCTACAATCTGAGCTCCTAAAAGACGATAAGACTCCTTTTCAAAAACTACCTTTATCGTCATCACCTTGCCACCGGGATAGTAACCGGCATGACTCATGGGAGAAAGAATTACTTTATCCACCTGAAGTCCGGCTGCTTTTGCATGGGTTTCATTCATGCCTGTAGTAGCTGCCGTAAGTGCAAAAACCTTAATAATAGAGCTGCCCTGAGAACCTCTATACCGACTGTCACCACCACAGATATTATCGGCAGCAATACGCCCCTGCTTATTAGCAGGTCCTGCTAACGGAATCACGGTATCTTCATTGGTCACAAAATGCTTCACCTGAACAGCATCCCCTACTGCATAAATATCCGGAACAGAAGTTTCCATACGGTCATTTACCACGATACTGTCCTTAATTCCCAGCTCCAGTCCTGCCACTTTAGCCAAGGCGGTATCTGGAGAAACTCCGATAGCCAGCACTGCCATATCTGCATGAATAGGGGATTTATCCTTTAATAAAACGTCTATACCACCAGCTTTTTCCTCAAATCCTTCTACTGTATTTCCCAAGACCAGCCGGATCCCCTGCTTACGTATTTCACCATGAATAAACGCTGCCATATCTGCATCAAAGGGACTCATCAGCTGCTTTGGTCTCTGGATAATGACTACCTCTATCCCCAGTTTTTGTAGATTCTCTGCCAGCTCTAAGCTGATAAAGCCACCGCCTGCCAATACTACAGACTTTGGATGATTCCTGTTGATATATTCTTTGATTTTAAAGGTATCCTCCACAGTACGCAGGGTAAACAGTTTATCACAATCCATACCAGGCAAATCAAGCCAGGCGGGCTTTGCAC
>JAFXJR010000061.1 GCA_017532145.1 Lachnospiraceae bacterium
GAAGTCCCAGAATAATATCCATATTAATGTTGTCAAAGCCTTCTTCTCTGGCCAGTAAAAAAGCCTCTCTTACCTGCTCTACGGTATGTCTCCTGCCAATCAGCTTCAGCGTTTCCTCCTTCATCGTTTGAGGATTTACCGAAATCCGTCCCACCTTGTGCTGCCTTAGCACTCTAAGCTTTTCTCTGGTGATACTGTCTGCTCTTCCGGCTTCTACCGTAAACTCCTGTAATTGACTTACATCAAAATGCTTCTCTAAAGCCGTCAATAAAAAATCCAGCTCCTCCGGCTCCAAAGTAGTCGGAGTTCCCCCTCCTATATAGACCGTATCCAACACCTTTTCTTTACAAAGTTCTGCTACAGCAGCCATCTCCTTTTCCAAGGCTTCCAGATAGTCTCTCACCCGCTTTTTCCATACATTAACCGGATAGGAGGTAAAGGAGCAGTAAAGGCAGGTAGTAGGACAAAAAGGGATGCCAAGATAAAGGCTGTAGCCATTTTGGTAATGCAGAGTGGATAATAGCTCCTTTTCCCGTTTTGCAATTTCAATCCCCAGTCGTCCTTTTTCTTCACTGATAAAATAGTTTTCCTTCATATGCTGTAGGATTTCTTCCTCATCCTTACCTTCTTCCAGCATCGCCATAGGAATCTTCGTGGGCCGGATACCCGTTAACGTTCCCCAGGGTAATTCCATACCCAAATGCTTGGAAAGTCCCTGATAAATCAGCTGCTTTAACAAATCCTTCTTTTTCCTCTGAGAAGCATCCTTATTATGCTTTGCCTTTGAAAGCTGAAAGCTGCTTCCCCCCAGATATAGAATACCCAGATTCAGGCTTATGGAATCGTCACCATATTGAATATCCAGTTGAACAGGATTTAGCTGACCATTCTGGTCTTTATTTTGTTCTTCTGCCTGAGCTGTCTTATCCTTCTTGACTCGAAGAACTTCTTCGGCTATCGCAGCTTCTGCCCCTGATACTGTGGCTTCATCGACAGTCTGCACTTGTGGAGAAAGCTCCTCTGTGCCAAAAGCTTCTTTCTCCTCACAGACCACCTTTACCTCCTGCCCCGGATAAAAGGCTCTTACCAGGCCATAAATATCATATTCAAACCAAGGCTTATTCATCCGTACTCTAATCATCACCTTCTCCTTATACAAAAGGATTATACTGTTTTTCTTCTCCGATGGTAGTAGCATCTCCATGCCCCGGATATACCTTTACTTCATCAGGAAGAATAAACAGCTTATCTTTAATAGAACGCACCAAAGTCCCCATGCTTCCTGTGGGTAAATCCGTCCTTCCTACGGAACCCTGAAACAGAGTATCTCCACTAATTAAAATCCCAGCCTCTTTAAAATAGTAGCAGCAACTGCCTACTGTATGTCCGGGAGTAGCCATCAGACGACAACTCATATCAGCAATCGTAATCTCTGCTCCGTCCTCCAAATACACATCGGGAATCACTGTATATGGCCTTCCTACCTGTGCAGACACATTTTTTTCTGCATCCTCACAGACCTGCTTTTCCTCCTGATAAGCACGAATCTGTGTACCACTTAATTGTCTCAGTTGATTGCTTCCCCAAATATGGTCGAAATGACTATGTGTCAGCAGAATACCAGCTACCCGAAAGCCTTTTTCTGTCAACGTCTTATAGAGATGCTCTCCTGCATCAGCCGGATCAAAGAGGATTACATCCTTGCTTCCTTCCTTATACACAAAATAACAATTTGTCTGACACATCCCCAGTATCATTCTACCAATTTTTAAACCTGCCATTTTTACCACATCCTGCTACTAAAAACATATACAAAAATGTATATGCTAGATGATTCGCTACAATCTCACGATTTGTAGTTACTGCTTCAACGTGTATGCTTTGGTGGTTGCGGATAACACACTACTCACAAGTTCTTGTACACTCCACAGTCGTCAATTCCCGACTAAGCCATCGGTACATCCCTATAACTTCCTTTTCATGATGAGATATAGGACTTCATCTAAATAGCTTTTCCTTTCTTCATCTTTTATTTTGCCCTTGGTTTTCGGGACTTGACCATTGACCAACTACTACCATCAAAGTTCTACCCTATCGTTAA
The DNA here is from genome assembly GCA_017532145.1 of Lachnospiraceae bacterium. Lineage (GTDB taxonomy): Bacteria > Bacillota > Clostridia > Lachnospirales > Lachnospiraceae > Kineothrix. Next base: position 2,102 of record JAFXJR010000061.1, read on the forward strand.
CAAAATCCATGAAAATCGCCTATGGCGATGGGATTTTTGCTCGCTACAACTACGTTTTCCTACGGTCAGTACAACAAGTGTGCAGACCTACTGAACAGTTATATTAACTGACACTTTGAAAGAGGCATCCGGCTGCCCGGATGCCTCTTTCCTACTACGCTGCTAACGTATGCCTGCCTTACTGTTCTGGAATCATGGTACTATATTTCCTATGATTCGTCAATCAATTCAGACAATCTTTTTTCTCTTCTATCTGTTTCTGATTACCATTCACCCATCAGCCAGCTGACCAGTAAATGGTAACAGGCATTGGCTGAATTTACGCATTCTTTTCACACTCTGCAGCAGAGTGCGTGGTGTGGGAGGTGAAAAGTAACTGTTTCTGGCTGCTGTTTACCGATTTCCCATATCCGATAACGATTCCAGTCTAATTACTATATTTTGCGGCAAATCTGCTCAGCATTGCTGCACACTCTGCTCTGGTAGCCTCTCCCTTACCATCCAGACGGAAGGAGGTACGTGCTTCATCATTGGGCTTTCCACTAATCATTCCCACTGCGGTTGCCCACTTCATATA
>JAFXJR010000062.1 GCA_017532145.1 Lachnospiraceae bacterium
AACTATCTTGTCTGTCAGCCACCAATATTTTTTTAGAAGCGGATAGAAAGGTCGTAATTTCCTTTGCGGGAAAAGGACGAAGAACATGTAAGGTTGCTGTCCCAACGTTCTTTCCTTCTTTTCGCATTTCTTCTATCTCATCTATGGAGGTATCGTAGGAAGAACCTAATAAAAATAAAACACTTTCCGCCTCCTGACAGCCGATTCCCTCCACTTTCCCATAACTTCTGCCGGACAATTCTGCGTAAGATGCAAATAATTTTGGAAGCAGTTTATCCGCTTCCTCCATCGCCAGATGCAGCTGATACCGATTGTTGATAATATCCGGCTCATTCATATAGGAACCTACGGTAATGGGATGCTCCAAATCCAGAAACGGGTATGGCTCCTGTTTTTTTCCTATAAAATCCTGTACGGTTTTGTCCTCTTCAAAGCGATAGCAACGCCCCTTTTGATGGCTGGTAAAAAATCCGTCATAGGCAACCACCACCGGAAGTCGTATCATTTCTGCCAGTTTTAAAGCTATAATATTAAAATCGTATACCTGCTGTACCGTATTGGCAAAGAGAATACACCATCCTGTATTTAACAGATACATCAAATCACTATGGTCTCCTTTGATAGACAAAGGACCGGAAACCGTTCGACAAACTACATTCATTACCATAGGGTATCGTGTTCCGGATTGTACCGGTAACTGTTCCAAAGCATATAAAAGTCCATTTGCACTGGTAGCATTGATGACTCTTCCTCCTGCCACAGAAGCTCCATAACAGATACCCGCGGCACTATGCTCTCCTTCTGCTGCAACCATGACCAGATCTGTCTCACCATTTGCACGCATAATATCCAGATTCTCTGCAATCTGGGTGGAGGGAGTAATAGGATAATACCCCATCAAATCGTATCCAATCTGTTTAATGGCAATGGCTGCCATTTCATTTCCGGAAGCATACTCCATGACTTGTTTTTCCATTATACTTCTCCTCCTTCCATTCTCTGCTCTGTCAAATAAGCTTCTGAGGTAATATAACCATCCGCTCCTGCCTTTTCATAATATTCAGGCATTCTTAAAAGTTCCTGGTTTGGCATAAAATGTTCTTTTCTCTCATGCTCTGCTTCCACACCTCTTACCAGAGCATTTACGGGACACACATCTACACAACGCAGGCAGCCTTTACAATGATAATAGTCCAACCCCTGATTTATCATCATTTTCCTTCCTTTATATTCTCCTTTGGCAAACTGAAATACCATATCAGGGCAGGCAGAAAAACAAAGACCGCAGTTAATGCATCTTTCCTTCAGAAAAATCGGAATATAGCCTTGTCTAGAAGGTGACAAATCAGAAATTACGCTATTTCCAAGACAAGGATTGATGCCGCCTATGGGAGCGTTTAAATAGCCCCATTTAGGATTACTTGCAGTTACCTTTGCTTTTGACATTCCACCATCTGTACTTGCAGTTGGGGCTGATTCTTGAATCCCCTTACTTTTTCCCGTTTCCAGTTCTCTGACTTCTTCATATCCTCTGTGCATTCCCTCCAGATTTCCGGGAAGGCTTGCCGGATATTTTTTCCCAAGAATATATTTGCAAATCTTCTCCCCTGCTTCCGGACTGTCCACTCCCATAATTTTTAAAATAGCTCCAAACATCACTACATTGATTCTGGAATGAGTTTCCATGGCAATTTTCTGGGC
>JAFXJR010000063.1 GCA_017532145.1 Lachnospiraceae bacterium
ACGTTTTATTTGGTATACCCATAAATACTATATATCTGCCCTGTATGAGGTAAAGATCACTCCATAACCTTAGCATCATTCGTTATGAGGACTCAAAAAAGTATTGGTTTTACTGAAAAAAACACTTGACTATATGGAGAGGAGATACACTGTCCTACACTTTCTGTAATTAAAAAAGAAGAAATCATTAAGAAGCATGTACAAGCCTATAATTATTCTGCTGCAGTAGAAGTCGCTAAAACATTATCTGATGAAGTAACAAAAGACTATCTGGAATTGTTGGAAATGGCTAAGGAACGTGCTTTGTTAAAGTTTTCTACAGCAGAAAAGATTGCAGAAAAATATAAAATAGACTGTTTTCCTGTAAAGTCAGGAAACCAGAAAAAGGTTTTTGAGTATGCAATAAATCTGGATATTAAGCTAAAGCGAGGGGAGTATGTAGATTTTATCCGGGGAATTACACCGATTATCGTAGACCTTATGGAGCGAATATTGAAAACTAAGGCCGGGATAAAGATAGATGATTATTGTAAAAATACAAACAGAGGGAGAGAATGGGATAAAAAGAAGCTGGCAGGCACTAAGGTAATCGCTATCTTACAAAAAATGTTTGTTAATTTTCAATATGGTAATATATCTTCCGAGCATCTTCTTGGTATTATTGATGATATGGTGGCAGATGCTTCGATAAAAATACTGGCACAGGAGCTTCGTCATGTGGAGAAAAAGATAAGGAATATGGCAGCTCATGAAATGGTTTCTGTTACAGATAAAGAAATTGCAGCGATGACAGGCTTTACAGCGAAAGTGATTATGGATAAAATTAAGCAGTCCTTTGCTTATGGAGGCATCAATATTAAAAAGGAATATTGGGATAGCTATGATGAAATGAATCAGGTGATAATCGGGCGAATGAAATAGTAAAAGGATGGTAACTGTTCAGTAGGTCTGCACACTTGCTGTGCTGACTGTAGGAAAATGCAGTGGTAATGACATGATGGTGAGGGTACTGAACAGTTGCAATAAAGTGTGCGGAAAGCCCACTCCCTTAGGTGGGGGATGGATAGCATTATTTATTTAGTTTATACACAAGAGGAGGAAATCGATGGACAGCTTTATGGTAGGATTATGTAACTTCCTGGAAGCAATCACTAATCCGGCTATTATTGGTGTAGCCATACTTGAGTTTGGCTTTATGTGTATTGCAGTTGTGCATTTAGTTGGGCTAAGGCACAGAATCACCCAGTTAAACAAAAAATCTGTTAAACCTAGAGATGCTGAAAAGACACAGGGAAATTTAACATCGAAGATAGAAATGGAACGGACACAAAATTGGGAGGATTTTGACTTGTTCTTGGAGGACTATCAAAGGAAGGATTGGTGGTATTCGGTCTTTTCGCTGATTATTCAGATTTTTACTCTGCTTGGTATCTTAGGTACAGTAGCAGGATTGTATCTGGCCATGAAAGAAAGAGAGGATATATACAGAGGAGTAGAATTAGCGTTGTCTACCACCGTCTATGGAATCCTGTTTGCTGTGATTTATAAGCTATGCGATATTGTGATTGTATCCTGCCTGATTAATTATATTGAAGATGGTATTAATCGTTATGAAAAAATCTATCAGGTCAAGAATGAAGAAGCAAAAAATGTAAGTCATCAGACAGGTAAAGGATAATAAAGCAAAATCAGACAGGAGCAAAAGATGAGACGACGTAAAAGAAGGGATGTTTCAGAGATTAATCTTACTCCCTTGCTGGACATTCTATTTTCCATCCTATTTATCGTAATGATGACAGGAATGCAGGATAAACAGGAGATAAAGCAGGATTATCAGCAACAGGTCAGTCAGATGGAGCAGAAGATGGCGACGCTAAAGGAACAGGCTGCAGGCTATGAAAAGCAGATGTCCAGTCATCAAATCTATCAGGCAGAGGCAGTAATTGTAACCATATACAATATGGTACAGGAACAAAAGCACTATTTAATCGTTAAGCAGGGAATAGAACAGAAGGAACGGGAAAGAATACAGCTGGGGGTAGAACGAACAGAAAATACCAGGAGAAGAATAGAAGAGCTGGTAGCAGAATTGGTGGAATCCACAGATAACCAGCCGGTGTATCTGGTCTTTTACTGTGATAAAAAAAAGATTTATACAGCAGAATATAGAGCAATCGTAGAGACATTTACCCGCTTGGAAGAAGCAAATAAGGAAGTGTTTTTTAAGGTAATGGAGATAACGGAGATAAGGGAATGAAAAAAAAGGAAATGAAAAAAAAGGGAATCAAGAAAAAGGTAGCTGGTGGTTCGGCAGTAGCAGCTATAGCAGCAGTCCTTTTATTATTGCCAAAAAACGGACTGGGATTAGGTGGAGGTGGTAATGGGATTGGCATTCCGGGAATATCCCAGGAATCTCAAGAGGATTCTCAAAGAGAAACGATACAACAGGAAGGAATAGAAGAGCAGCAGATAGACCAGTCTCAGGCAGAAGAGCTTTCCTCTGTAGTGATAATTACGATTAAGGAAAATCAGGTTTTTGTAGGAGAGAGAGAATTTGATACAGCAGAGGAGCTGAAAGCATACATTGAAGAAATCCATACAGATGAAAGAGAATTTAAGCTAAGAGATGAACATTCTATTTTGGAGACCTATGAATGGGTAGAGAAGGTCTTTGATGAGTTAAAAATTCCGTTAATTCCAGTGGAAGAATGATGGGAATACTTCAAAAAGTACAGGATACTGCCTAAATTCACTTCACAATTTTTTTAGAATTAATTTTAGCACTCACCTCTTGACAGTGCTAACAATAAGTGTTATATTTCGGATAGAACAACAGGAACTGTTCAGATATGATTGACAAAGGTCTTGGACAGTTCATTATCCAAAATAGAAAAAGGAGGCAGCATTATGAATATTTCAAAATTCACACAAAAGTCCATGCAGGCTGTGGAGCGGTGCGAGAAGCTTGCATATGAGTATGGGAATCAGGAAATTGAGCAGGAGCATCTGCTATACAGCCTTCTAACGATAGAGGACAGTCTGATTCTAAAGCTGATAGAGAAAATGGAGATACAAAAGGAGCATTTTCTGAATCGTTGTCGGATAGCAGTGGAAAAGAGGGTGAAGGTACAGGGTGGACAGGTCTATATGGGAAAGGATCTGAACAAGGTACTAATCAATGCGGAGGATGAGGCAAAAAGGCTGGGTGATGAGTATGTATCAGTAGAACATCTGTTCCTGTCGCTGCTCAAGCATCCAGGCAGGGCAATCAAGGAAATTTTCCAGGAGTATGGAATTACTGTGGAGCGATTCTTACAAGCACTTTCCACAGTGAGAGGAAACCAGAGAGTCACTTCGGATAATCCGGAGGCTACCTATGATACCCTGGAAAAATACGGACAGGAGCTGGTGGAGAAAGCCAGAAGCCAGAAACTGGATCCGGTAATTGGCAGGGATGGTGAGATTAGAAATATTATCCGTATTCTTTCCAGAAAGACAAAGAATAATCCGGTGCTGATTGGTGAACCCGGTGTAGGCAAGACGGCAGTTGTAGAGGGGCTGGCACAGCGTATTGTGCGGGGAGATGTACCTCAGGGACTAAAGGATAAAAAAATCTTTGCTCTGGATATGGGAGCTTTGGTGGCAGGAGCTAAGTATCGGGGAGAGTTTGAGGAGCGTCTGAAGGCTGTATTGGAGGATGTGAAAAATAGCGATGGACAGATTATTCTTTTTATTGATGAGCTGCATACGATAGTAGGGGCAGGTAAGACAGATGGTGCGTTGGATGCCGGAAATATGTTGAAGCCTATGCTGGCTAGAGGTGAGCTGCACTGTATTGGTGCTACTACTTTGGATGAATATCGTCAGTATATCGAAAAGGATGCCGCTTTGGAGAGAAGGTTTCAGCCAGTGATGGTAGAAGAACCTACAGTGGAGGATACCATTTCTATTTTAAGAGGATTAAAGGAAAGGTATGAGGTTTATCATGGAGTAAAGATTATGGACAATGCTCTGGTCAGTGCAGCAGTGCTGTCCAATCGGTATATTTCTGACCGTTTTCTTCCGGACAAGGCCATTGATTTGGTGGATGAAGCCTGTGCCTTGATTAAGACAGAGTTGGATTCCATGCCGACAGAGCTGGATGAGCTTCAGCGCAGAATTATCCAGTTGGAAATTGAGGAAACCGCTTTAAAAAAGGAGGATGACAGGCTAAGCAGAGAACGGCTGGCAGTCCTGCAAAAGGAACTGGCAGAGCAAAAGGAGGAGTTTAACAACAGAAAGGCACAGTGGGATAATGAAAAGGCTTCGGTAGATAAGCTTTCCGGATTGAGGGAGCAGATTGATGCAGTCAATAGCCAGATTCAGATTGCCCAGACTCAGGGAGATTTGGAAAAAATGGCAGAGCTAAGCTATGGAAAGCTGCCGGCTTTAAAAAAGCAGCTGGAAATCGAGGAAGAAAAGATAAAGAGTCAGGAATTGTCTCTGGTGCATGAAAGTGTCAGCGATGAGGAGATTGCCAAGATTGTATCCCGATGGACGGGGATTCCGGTAGCCAGACTGACAGAAAGTGAAAGAAACAAGACCCTGCATCTAGATCAGGAACTGCACAGACGAGTGATTGGTCAGGAAGAAGGCGTGACAAAGGTTACAGAGGCGATTATTCGCTCCAAGGCAGGAATCAAGGATCCGGCAAAGCCTATAGGTTCATCCTCTTTTTAGGACCTACCGGTGTAGGTAAGACGGAGTTGGCAAAAGCGTTGGCTGCCGCCCTTTTCGATGATGAAAGCAATATGGTACGTATTGATATGAGTGAGTATATGGAAAAATACTCTGTTTCCCGATTGATTGGAGCTCCTCCCGGATATGTGGGCTACGAGGAGGGAGGACAGCTGACAGAGGCCGTTCGCAGAAAGCCCTATTCTGTGGTACTTTTTGACGAAATTGAAAAAGCACATCCAGATGTATTTAATGTGCTGCTGCAGGTTTTGGATGATGGTCGTATTACAGATTCTCAGGGACGTACCATAGATTTTAAGAATACGATTTTAATTATGACTTCCAATATTGGTGCTATTCATCTGCTGGAGGGAATCAGCCCGGATGGAAGTATTAGTCAGAAGGCAACAGAAGCGGTTATGGAGGAGCTGAGAGGCCATTTTCGACCTGAATTTTTAAATCGACTAGACGAAACTATTTTGTTTAAGCCTCTGACTAAGGAAAATATCGGTGGTATTATTGGGCTGATTCTGACAGATTTAAACAGGAGACTGGCGGATAGAGAACTGGAGCTTCGTCTTACACCAGAAGCTGAACAGTTGATTGTGGAGCAGGCTTATGATCCGGTTTATGGAGCAAGACCTCTGAAACGATATATTCAAAAGCATGTGGAAACATTGGCGGCACGGATGATTCTGGAGGATCGGGTAAAGGCAGGAGATGTGATAGAGATTACGGTTGTAGAGGGAAAAGGATTTGACATTAATAGGCTGAGGAATTAAACTGTAAGAGAAGATAGAGGATAAAGGAGGTACATGATATGATACCAAAGGATCCGGTGATGCTGTTAAGCTTCGTCAATCTAAAGCTAAGGGATTATTATAGCAGTCTGGAAGCCATGTGTGACGACATGGATTTGGATATGGATGGAATAGAGGAGAAGCTGGCAGTCATAGACTATCATTATGATAAAGAAAGGAATCAGTTTATCTGAATAATAATTGGAGCGATGAAACTAAAGGTAAGATTACAGAAGGAAAAAAGAGAGATAGAGCTGTCCCATGAACCGGGAAGGACAGCTCTCCAGACGATGCGGGAAGGCGGGGTTACACTGCCTTCCCTTTGTGATGGAATGGGAAAATGTGGAAAGTGCAAGGTGCGTTTTATTGGTACAGCACCTCTGCCCAGTCAGGCAGACAGGGCAGTACTGGATCCAGTGCAGCTTAGAGAAGGATATCGTCTAGCCTGTATGGCCCGTCCGATGAAGGACAGTGTGATAGAAACTGCCTTTGATATGAGTCAGAGGATTGGAACGGTCACTGCCAGTCATATCGGAGATGAGCAGACAGAAGAAGACAGATGGGAAGACCGGATTGAAGAAGAAATCAAAGGAACAGACGCAGAAAAGCAGACATTGATTGCTGTAGATATTGGAACGACAACTATTGCTATGGAATTACGCAGGGCAGCCTCGGGGAAGGTACTGGATGTCTATACCTGCTTAAATCCTCAGAGTGCCTATGGAACCGATGTGATTGCCCGCATCCGGGCTGGTATAGAAGGACATGGAGGGAAGCTGCAGCAGTTGGTACAGGGCGTATTAAAGGCAGGAATAAGGCAGTTTAGTCAAATGGCAGAACGGGAGAAACTATGTCCACCGAAAAAAATGGTTATTTCCTGTAATACAACTATGGGACATATTTTTATGGGCTATCCTTTGAATAGCTTGGGACAGAGTCCGTTCCAGCCGGTGAATATCGGTGCGGTCAGCCTGGAATGGGAAGGTCTGCAAACCTTTTTAGTCCCCGGATTTTCTGCTTTTGTGGGAGGAGATATTCTGTCGGGACTCTATGCCTGTGGGTTGTGTGACAAAGAACTATATGATAAGGACTTGTATGATACGGGTCTTTATGGTCAGGAAAAAGAAGGAAACTGGTTGTTTATCGACTTGGGAACCAATGCGGAGATGGCCATGGGAATAGGGGGGAGGATTGTGGCTACTGCGGCTGCTGCCGGGCCTGCTTTTGAAGGCAGAGGCAGAGGAGGAGCCTTGGGAGCTGAACGGATTGCAGCCATAGCCGTACTGTTAGAGCAGGGAATTTTGGATGAAACAGGGTTGCTGCGGGAACCCTGGTTTGAAAAAGGAGCAGAAGTACAGATAGATATTCCCGATGGAAAAGGTGGTAGGGAGAAGAAGAAGGTATGGATTACTCAAGAGGATATTCGAGATATCCAGATGGCTAAAGGTGCTGTTCGGACAGGAATCCATTTTATGGCAAAAGCTCTTACCGGAGGCAGCTATGAGCAGATTGAACGGGTGTATGTGGCAGGGGGTCTGGGCTTTTATTTGGATCAGAGTGCAGCAGCCCGAATTGGTTTAGTACCTGAACAGCTGCAGTCTAAGATGAAAACGGTGGGGAATACGTCTTTGGCTGGAGCAGGTCTATTGGGAAGAGAGCTTTGGAGGGCAGAAGGATTGCCAACAGAGCAGGTTTGGGATGTGATGAAAGGACTGGAGGATTATGTCGTGGGTATCCATGTATTTAATCTGGCAGAAAGTCCCGGGTTTGAAGAAAATTATATTAATTTTATGAATTTTTAGCTGATTAACCGGTTCAGGAAAGCCACTATTTCAGGTATATCCTATAAAAAGTGGTGAGTAAGAGGACTGAAGGATAATGGGGCAGCTATAGATGAGAGAAAAGATGGAGGAGTATAATGCATGGAAAAATGGAAAAAGTGGATAGAGGGAAGGGAGCTGAAGCTATTTAGCCTGGCTTCTGTGCTGGTTATGGTAATAGCAGCATTTGCTTTAGAGACTCCGTCCGGTCTGGCGAAGGGGATGAAGCTGATTGTTGTTTCCAGAGATGCCCTGATTACTGACTATTTTGAGCTGGCAGGGTATGGAACTGCTTTGCTGAATGCAGCACTGGTCTGTGGAATCGGCATCTTTCTCATCACTGTCTACCAGATTCCGTTTACAGGACTGACTATGGCTGCTCTGTTTATTAATGCAGGTTTTGGATTTTGGGGAAAAAATCCGATTAATATCCTGCCGATACTATTTGGTACAATGCTATATGCCAGAGTACATAAATCCCGAATGAGTCGTTATATCTATACTGCTTTGTTTGGTACCTGTCTGGCACCATTGATTACAGAGCTGGTGTTTATGCTGCCCTTTGGGCGGATGATGAATCTGGTGGCGGCAGTAGCAGTAGGTATTTTTATTGGTTTCGTCTTGCCTCCGCTTTCTATGCACACTGCTTCCATGCATATGGGCTATAGTCTGTTTAATGTAGGATTTTCTGCTGGAGTATTGGCCTTTGCCATGGTTTGCGTTCTGCGTTCTTTTGGAATGGAAAGTGATTCGGTGATGATTTGGAAATATGGGGCAGAATGGGAGATTGCCATAGGCTTATATGCCTATTTTATCCTAACCCTCCTGTTGGGGATTTGGATGAGTGGAGGAAAGGTAAAGCGGTTAGGCAGAATAATGAAGCATCCGGGCAGGGCAGTGACAGACTTTGTACTAATGGACGGAATCGGAGCCACACTGATGAATATGGGGATTTTGGGGATAATCTGTGAAACCTATATTTTGTTAGTGGGAGGCGATTTGTCGGGACCGGTGGTGGGTTCTATTCTGGCAGTCTTTGGTTTTGCTGCTTTTGGTGTTCATGCCAGAAATTATCTGCCTTTATTAATAGGTGTCTACCTTTCTACTTTTTTTACGGTATATACTCCTCAAAGTCCGGGTATCCAGTTGGCAGCTATATTTGCTGCCGGTCTGGCTCCTATTGCAGGACAGGTTGGAGTAGTTGCAGGAGTGGTAGCAGGCTTTTTAAATGCTGTGATAGTCGTTTGTACAAAAGATATGTATGGTGGTCTCAATCTGTATAATAACGGTTTTGGTGCAGGCTGGGTGGCCATTGTTATGGTACCGGTGGCAGAGAGCTTTATGAAACAATTCAAGGAGAGAAAGAGGGAGGAAACAGATGAGGCATGACGAAAAAAAGATTGTAAAAATTATAGAGGAGTTGACGGTATATTTTTTTGCTCTGGGAGCCAATCAGATTCGCTCAGAAATTAATCGGGATGGAAAGGATACTATCCTTCTTTTTCAAGCTAATTATAACCCGGAATATGTAGCTAATCTGTATTATCTGGAGGAATATCTGAACTGTCCGAAAAATGATGGTATTGAGGATGTCTATTGGGAGCTGGCAGGTTCCGGGGACCCGGGGGAAGCCAGTCAGCTGCTGTTAGTAGGGATGATGATAGATAAGGCTGAAATTAAGGTATCCGATGGCTTTGTCTATCTGAAGATGTATAAGAGAGTGCGAGAATAGAAGTGCTGAGACCTAATGGGATGTCATATATTAGAGTAGATAGGAGGGTATGACATTGGGAAAGGGAATCAGCTACAAGACAGGAATGGCCTTGATGCTGCTGGCTGCAACAGCATTACTCTATGTATTTGTGAATAGATATACAGAAGAATTGCCGGAGATGGAAGCATTGGCAGCAGGAAATATCAAGGAAGGGGAAAAAAAGATTGCTCTGACCTTTGATGATGGACCCCATCCCCATTATACGAGTCAGCTTTTGGATGGACTCAAGGAAAGAGGGGTACAGGCTACGTTTTTTGTTACCGGGGAACATGCACAGATGCATCCGGAGATAATTGAACGAATGCATAAGGAAGGACATCTGATTGGAAATCATACCTATAGCCATATTCAGCTTAGGGAGGATAATCGAGATGAGTTTAAAAATCAGCTGGTAAAGACAAATGAGATTATCCGGGAGATTACCGGAGAGGAGGTACAGTACGTTCGGCCTCCCTATGGAACCTGGGATAAAGGAATGGAAAAGGAATTAAATATGTTTCCTGTACTTTGGACCATTGACCCATTAGACTGGTGTTCCACCAATGTGGAGCATATACGAAAAAACGTGGTGAGTAAGGCCAGAGAAAATGGAATCATCCTAATGCATGACTATTATCCCTCTACAGTGACAGCAGCATTAGAGGTGGTGGATGAGCTGCAAAAGCAGGGATATGAATTTGTGACAGTGGAGGAGATACTCTTTGATTAGGGAAACTGTTCATTAGCCACACAGTCACGATGTTACCACTACGTTTTCATACGGTCAGCATAGCAATTGTGCAGACCTACTGAATAGTTACAGGGAAAGTACCAAAGGAGTAGGATAACGACGATGGATTTATTTGAATATATGAGAAATACCAGGATGGAAAAGGAGTCTCCCCTGGCAGCCAGACTTCGTCCTAAAACACTGGAGGAGGTAGTGGGGCAGCAGCATATGATTGGCAGGGATAAGCTGCTTTATCGGGCAATTAAGGCGGATAAGCTTAGTTCTCTTATCTTTTATGGACCTCCGGGGACGGGAAAGACCACATTGGCCAGAGTGATTGCCAATACCACCAGTGCAGAGTTTACTCAGCTAAATGCTACAATTTCAGGCAAAAAGGATATGGAGGAGGTTGTAGCTAAGGCGAAAGATAACCAAGGGATGTATGGTAGGAAAACCATATTGTTTATCGATGAAATTCATCGATTTAATAAAGGGCAGCAGGATTATTTACTTCCTTTTGTAGAGGATGGTACCATTATTTTAATTGGAGCTACTACAGAAAATCCCTATTTTGAAGTAAACAGTGCTTTGCTTTCCCGCTCTATTATCTTTGAGTTAAAGCTTTTGACAAAAGAAGAAATCAAGGAATTAATCTGTCGGGCAGTCAGTGATTGCGACAGAGGAATGGGAGCCTATGAGGCTCAGATAGAGGAGGATGCTTTAGAATTTCTGGCAGAGCTTTCCGGAGGAGATGCCAGACAGGCATTGAATGCTGTGGAGCTGGGAATTATGACGACAGAACGGAGTCCGGATGGCAAAATCCATCTGACTTTGGAGGTGGCACAGGAGTGCATTCAAAAGAAAGCTATTCGTTATGATAAATCGGGAGACAGCCACTATGATACGATATCTGCTTTTATTAAAAGTATGAGAGGGTCAGATCCGGATGCAGCAGTCTATTATCTGGCTCGAATGCTGTATGCAGGAGAAAGTGTTACCTTTATTGCCAGAAGGATTATGATTTGTGCCTCAGAGGATGTGGGAAATGCAGATCCCCAGGCACTGCAGGTAGCAGTCAGTGCGGCTGAGGCAGTGGAGCGAGTGGGGATGCCGGAGGCACAGATTATTTTGGCTCAAGCTGTTTCCTATGTGGCCACTGCTCCAAAAAGTAATGCAGCAGTTACAGCAATTATGGATGCTTCCAAAACGGTGAAGGAAACCGGGAATCTGTCTATTCCACCCCATTTGCGGGAAGCCCATTATCAGGGAGCAAAAAAGCTGAGAAGAGGGATAGGCTATCAATATGCTCATGACTATCCAAACAATTATGTAAAGCAGCAGTATCTGCCCTATGAATTAACTGGAAAAGAATTTTATCAACCCTCCAACAATGGCTATGAGGTAAAAATTCGGGAGCATATGATAAGAATTAAAAAAGAAGCTGAAAGGGAATAAGCAATTAGATAAATGTTATTTTCTACCGGATAAAAGTAAGTCCCTACTTAGTATATATTGTGCCTGAAGTGAGGGACTTACTTGATTTGGTTAAATCGGATATTCACCATCTACTTTTCTTTAAAAGAGCTGCTGAATAAGATACTGATAGATTTCTTCATTTTTATACTGCCAGTTATCACAGATAATGGAGGCAGATTCTGCTGTGGGAACGGAGAGGGTAATATCAACCAAAGGGATATTTTTTTCAGATACTATCAGATGGGCATGGTATTCACCAGTAGTCGCCTTATAGTAGTCTCCTCTGATAGAAATTTCATTGATTAGTTCTATTTCGTTTTCCTTAAGAAAGGTAGTAATTTCATCCTTAATGGTATCACTGATTCGATTGTCAAAAAAGGAGAGAGTACCCTTTCCTTCCTGAGTAATCTGCAGATAGGTTCGGTTGCCTTCAGAGCGGGCAGAAATCAGTCCTGCCTGCGTAAGCTCTGAAATAGCTTGCTGCAGGGTAAGAAAATTGGTATATTCTTTTTCAAGGATAAAGTTTCCTACCTGTGCACTGGTAAGGGGAAAATCCACCCTGTTCAGCATATGAAGGATAATTAGTTTATACAATGTCAAAGGCTCCTGAGACATTCATGCACTTCCTTTCTGTTATCTTGTTTGTCAAAGCGGATACAATCCTGCTTGCTTATCATCACATAACCACAAAGCCTTGATTTGGCTATGGTCTGAGCATATTTTGGTATTTTCCCTGATAAGAGTTTTGCAGCTTCATCCTATGATGGAGGGTATTGAGGACTTTTTTCTTATCCGTACTCCAGATAGGGGCAATAAGCAAATCCTTTGGGCCATCCCCGGTAACACGGTGAATAACAATATGTGGAGAAAGACGTTCTATACATTGTATCAGAATCTCCACATATTCGTCCATGGTCATTTCCTTAAAAAGTCCCTTTTCATAATCGAGAGCCAAATCTGTTCCCCTTAATATATGAAGCAGCTGCAGTTTAATACCCGATATGGGGAGGGTATTCAGATACTCCATCGTAGCAAGCATCATCGCCTTATCCTCTCCGGGAAGTCCCAGAATGGTATGAACAATCACAGGAAGGGAAAGCTCGTCCAGAGCATAGACAGCTTTTTGGAAACAGTCCAAAGTATATCCTCTCCGAATATAGAGGGCTGTCTGCTCATGGATGGTCTGCAGCCCCAGCTCGATCCAAATAAATTTTTCCGGATAGTCCCGGTGTAGCTGCTCCAGAAGCGAAAGTACTTCTAAAGGAAGACAGTCCGGGCGGGTAGCAATGGATATTCCCCGTACCAAAGGCTGCTCCAAGGCATTGCGATAAAGAGCTTCCAGCTTTTGTCTGGGTCCATAGGTACAGGTATATGCCTGAAAATAGGCAATATAAGGTTCAGTGCTGATAGCGGAAACGGGGGCAACCGCAAATTCTCCACTTCCTCCTGCACTGCAGAAGATACAGCCTCTGGTATCCAGGGTTCCATCTCTGTTTGGACAGGTAAAGCCTGCATCCAGAGAAAGCTTTTTTATTCGGTATCCATAATGGTTTTTCAAGTAGGCTTCCAGGGAATAATAGCGTTTTCCATGCCATTGGACAGCAATTTTCTTTTGAGGGTCAAAGGCTTCCTGCGGGGTAGACATTAGTAGTAGGCTCCTGCTTCTGATTAGTATAAGGATGTTATCATTCTCTTTTCATCATATATTATTTATGTCCGGTCTGCAAGAAAATACTTTCTATTTTTGCCAGGCTGTTGTATAATATTGGAAACAAATAGTGTTTGTAACTACATTTTCTTACGGTCAGCACAGCAAGTGTGCAGACCTACTGAATAGTTACCAGTGTTTTTACCATTCACTTAACATATCAAACATGAAATCCCAGATAACAAAAGCAATGATTTTTATAGTATATTTGAATGCATTGATATAGTGCAGATGCCTGTCAATGCAGATTTGGGCTGCTATGCGGCAAATTTGCATAAGGACTGCGAAACAGGAGGAACAGATGAAAGAAAAATATGAATCTCTGGCACTTGTAGATTTAAAGGAGATAGCAAAAGCAAGAGGCCTGCGGGGAATCTCCACCATGAAAAAAGCACAATTGATTGAGCTGATGTTGCAGGAAGATGAAAAGGAAAAAAGAGCAAAAAGTGAGTCTGCTGCTTCCGTTTCTTTAGAGAGCAGGAAAGTTCAGGAAGAAGGGAATGGAAGAAAAACCTCCACAGCAAAAAAAGCAATTGCTAAAGAAGATGTGGTGAAAGAAAATTCCAAGGAAGGAGAACCGACAAAGGAAACGATAGTAAGAAAAGGTTCTACAAAGGGAAGGTTGGTAAAAGAAGATTCAGCAAAAGAAGATTCAGCAAAAGAAGATTCAGTAAAAGAAGATTCAGCAAAGGAAAGCTCAGTACAGGAAGCTTTAGTAAAAGAAAGTCCAGTAAAAGAAACGTTTACAAGAGAAGGGCTCCCAAAAGAAGGTTTCTCAAAAGAAGGTTTCTCAAAAGAAGGTTTCTCAAAAGAA
>JAFXJR010000064.1 GCA_017532145.1 Lachnospiraceae bacterium
TCCCCTGCTGTTCCAACAGACGTTGTACCTGACTCTCTGTTAAAAATCCCATTTCCACTGCCAGTTCACCAAAGCGCTTATCCTCCAGTGCCTGTTTTCTGTTAATCTTCTCTGCCTGCTCCCGGCTTAACAGCCTCTCACTTACCGCAATCAGTCCAAGCTTGACCCGAACTCTTTTTTGCTCCTCCAGAAGTCCTTCCAGTTCTTCGGAAGAAATCAATTTCTGTGCTACTAGAAATCTACCAAAAATTTGACTAAACATACATACCCTCCACCCATTCATTCTCATTTACAGTAACTGTTCAGTATGATAACTAATCCTATTATATTATATTTACGACACAAAATCAAATAAACTTATCTGATTCGATTCAGGAAGATTTCCCAACAGGTTCAAACTGGCCATCAAATCCACAATCGTCTTGGAAACCTTTGCCCTTTGCCGGAAGTCATCCTTGGATAAAAAAGCTCCCTCTTTAGCGGCTTCCACTATGGCATCTGCCGCCTTTTCTCCCAATCCATCGATACTGTTCAGAGAGGGCATCAGCTTATTGCCCACAATCTGAAAGGCTCTGGCCTGAGCCGAAAAAATATCAATAGGCACAAAATCGTAGCCTCTGGCATACATCTCCTGTACCAGCTTCATATCCCGATAGGCATCCTGTTCTTTTTTGGAAAGGGTATCACTTCGCTGTCTGTACTCTGCCATTACCCTTTCTAAATGCTCCCTCCCCTGGCACATCAGTTCATAAGAAAAGGCAGAGGCTCTGATACTGAAAAAAGAGGCATAAAAAGCCAGAGGATAGTTAATCTTGCAGTAGGCAATACGCCAGGCCATCATGACATAGGCAGCAGCATGTGCCTTGGGAAACATATACTTAATCTTTTTACAGGACCAGATATACCAGTCCGGCACCTTTGCCTCCCTCATCGCCTTTTCCCAGTCCTCCTTCAGTCCCTTCCCCTTACGGACACTTTCCATAATGGTAAAGGCAAGTGAACTTTCTACTCCCATTCCAATCAAATAGACCATAATATCATCTCTGGTACAAATTGCAGTAGAAATAGTAGCCTTTCCTTCTTGAATCAACGTTTGGGCATTGCCCAGCCATACGTCTGTACCATGAGCCAATCCGGCAATCCGTACTAAATCAGAAAATGCTTGGGGCTGGGTATCCATTAACATCTGCATAGCAAATTCCGTACCAAACTCAGGGATACCCAAAGCTCCTAGCTTACAGCCTCCAATCTGTTCCGGTGTAATTCCCAATGCCTCTGTATTTTTAAACAGACTCATTACCTGAGGGTCATCTAAAGGAATCTTTACCGGGTCAATTCCCGTCAAATCCTGCAGCATACGAATCATAGTTGGATCATCATGGCCTAAAATATCCAGCTTAAGCAGGTTATGGTCAATGGAATGGTAGTCAAAATGAGTCGTAATCGTATCGGTGGTCATATCGTTAGCCGGATGCTGAACCGGAGTAAAATAATTAATATCCTCTCCCAGAGGAAGGACGATAATCCCTCCCGGATGCTGTCCTGTACTTCTGCGGATTCCGGTACATCCTCTCACCACCCGATTAATCTCACAGGCTCTCTTTTGCCGTCCTCTTTCTTCAAAATAATTCTTGACATAGCCAAAGGCTGTCTTTTCTGCCAGAGTACCTATCGTTCCTGCCCGGTAGGTCTGTCCGGCACCAAAGATTACCTCTGTATATTTATGAGCTTTACTTTGATATTCTCCTGAAAAATTCAAATCAATATCCGGCTCCTTATCTCCCTTAAATCCTAAAAAGGTTTCAAAGGGAATGTCAAATCCATCCTTTTTTAAGATTGCACCACAAACAGGACAGGCCTTATCCGGCATATCGCAACCTGCTCTTCCTGCATAGGCTCTTACCTCTTCTGAATCAAAATCACTGTAATGGCACTCTCCGCAGTAGTAGTGCGGACTGAGCGGATTTACCTCTGTAATGCCAGCCATAGTAGCAACAAAGGAAGAACCTACTGACCCTCGGGAGCCTACCAGATAACCATCCTCCACCGATTTCCATACCAGCTTCTGGGCAATAATATACATCACCGCAAAGCCGTTGGAAATAATGGAATTCAGCTCTCTTTTCAGCCTGGCCTCCACAATCTCCGGTAGCGGATTTCCATAAATCTCATATGCTTTATGATAGCAGATATCCGTCAGGGTTTTATCACTGTCCGGGATAACCGGTGCACACTTGTCTGGTCGAACTGGTGATATGGTTTCCACCATATCTGCAATCAGATTGGTATTGGTTATCACTACCTCTTCTGCCTTGTCACTGCCCAGATAGGCAAATTCCTCCAACATTTCCTCTGTCGTTCTTAGATATAAAGGGGCCTGGTTATCTGCATCTCCAAAGCCCTTTCCTGCCATAATAATCCGACGGTATACCTCCCCCTCCGGATCCAGAAAATGCACATCACAGGTAGCTACTACCGGCTTGTTAAACTGTTCTCCCAGCTTGACAATCCGACGATTCATCTCCAGAATATCCTCCACAGACTGAATATTCTTTACCTTTTCTGAAGCAATCATAAACTGGTTATTGCCTGCCGGCTGAATCTCTAAATAATCATAAAAATTGACGATTCTTGCAATATCCTCCTCCGACTTTCCATCCAATAAAGCCCGATACAACTCTCCTGCCTCACAGGCTGTCCCCAGAATCAATCCCTCTCTGCATTCCTTTAACAGACTTTTGGGTACCCTTGGTATACGACTGAAATACGTTAAATGAGACTCGGAAACCAATCGGTACAAATTGACTCGTCCCACATCATTTTTTGCCAGAATAATGGCATGATAAGCTGGCAGCCGCTTTACAATATCCGGACTGGAAGCCCCTCTCTGATTGATTGCCTTTAAGGTGGTAACTCCTTCTTTTTCCAACAGAGGAATAAACCGGACGAAAATCTCAGCCGTGGCCTCCGCATCGTCTACTGCTCGATGATGATTTTCCAGAGAAATTCCCAAAGTCTTTGCCACAGCATCCAAAGTATGCTTAGCCTGATGAGGCAGCAGCAGTCTGGCAATCCCTACGGTATCCACATAGGTAAACTCCTGACGAATGCCCAATCGCTGGGCATTTTCCAGAATAAAGCTCATATCAAAGTTGGCATTGTGGGCAACCAGCACAGCATCAGCACAAAATGTGAGAAACTCAGGCAGTACCTGCTCAATCATCGGAGCATCTACCACCATTCCGTCATGAATCCCTGTCAGCTTTTCAATTTCATAGGGAATAGGTACATCAGGATTGACAAAGGAGGAATACCGTCCGGTAATTTTTCCCTGCTCCACCTTTACAGCACCAATCTCAATAATTCGATTCTGTACAGGTGAAAATCCGGTGGTTTCTATATCAAAGACGACAAAGGTATCCTGAAAATCCTGCCCTTTTTCTCCTGTGACGATTTCCTTTAAATCGTCTACCACATAGGCTTCTACACCATAGATAACCTTAAAGAAGTCCTGTTTATCCGGATTTTCTTCCCCCACCTCCTTCCGTCTGGCTTTTTCTGCCTTCCATAAATCCTCCCAAACATGGTTGGCATCGGGAAACGATTGAACCACTCCATGATCCGTAATCGCAATAGCAGGGTGTCCCCACTGATACGCTCTTTTCACAATATCCTTTGCCTCTGAAACTCCATCCATATCACTCATCTTCGTATGGCAGTGCAGCTCCACTCTTTTTTTCACACTATGATCCATCCTGCTGGTAGTAAAGTCAGGAATCTTCTTTACTCCACTGATAGAACCAATGGTCAGCTCATGGTCAAATTTATCCAGAACAGCCATCCCCTTTACCTTGACGAAAGCACCTACAAAAATTCCTCTGGTAATTTCCTCCACCTGATCGTTGCCCACAAAAATTTTAAACGTTAAGGTATCCGTAAAATCAGTAATATCATAAAAAAGAATGGTTTTTTCGTTCCGGATTTCCCGCTTATCCATATGGATAATCTTTCCCCGAATCACCACTTCTCCCATTTCTCCGATAATCTCCTCAATATGTATGGCACTTTCATCAAAATCCCTGCCATATATTACGTCAGGGTTATCGGATTTTTTCACCCCGCGTCTGGATTCTGACCGGTTGGATTCCTTATTGTGATAAAAACCTTTATCTTCCCTCTGTCCTTTATCTGCTGAAGGTGGCAGACCTGCTCCTTTGGGTGATTTTCCCTCTCCCTTTTTAGGAGAAGCAGAAGCAGTTTCCTGCCAGACTGATGGCTGAGACTGATTGTCTCCTGCCTTAGTTTCCCAGACTCTGGCACTGATTTCTTCTACCTGTCTTGCAATTCGCTGCTCTTCCTCCGCTTTGTGGGTTTTTATCCTTCCTTCTTTGTAGGCAATACCTACCTCTGCCTGAAGTCCAAATCTTTCATTTAAAATCTTATCCAAAATTTCTTTTAAATCCTCTGCTTTACTTCGGGCTGGTACGGAATCGTCTATGGTCAATAAAACCTGATCCTCTGCAGGATAGGATATATCTGCCCTTTTAAAAATATGGTATTCCACCGGACTGTAATCTTTCAACTCCAAAAGGATGCTATCTCTGTATTGCTCCATAAACTTACAGAGATTATACTGGGCAGAAAGCCTGTATTTTTCATAAAGCTTCACTTGCATCGTCATCCCCGGAAACAACTGCTTTTTCATATCCTCCTCCACACGGAAGATATACTGTTTTTCAATCAGTCTGTTGCTGCTGATATAAATACGCAAAAAATCCCTACGTTTGGTAGAAGAAACTCTTTCTACCTGTACTGGTTCCATCAGACTTCTGATAGAATCCTCCAATCGAAGGGAAGGAAATACATCACAAAATTTCTTCATCATTCTTTTATTCCCATCTTATTCTGTTTAAGTCTTCAGGGTATATCTATATCTAAACCTATACTTATCTTATCTGCATACCCTACATACATCGAATAATTAATATGATGCTAGGGTCAAAAGGTCATCTATTTTCTTGCTTGCATGAAAATAGATGACTTTAGGACCCACAAAACATGCGAAAGTAGCTATTTTTTGCAGAAAAATGTACGGATTTCAAATGTTTTTAGGATTTCGTGAGCGTGAAACGCGAAGAAATTCGTAAGCATCAAGGGGTCAAATGCTTTTGACCCCAACATCATTAATATTCGATATACTAAGTATTCCAATGCAGTAATTCTTCCCTCAATACAGAAAGCAGCTGTTCTTCCGGTACCTTTCTGATAATTTCTCCTTTTTTAATCAATAATCCCTCTCCCTGACCACCGGCAATACCAATATCTGCCTCCTTCGCCTCACCAGGACCATTCACTGCACACCCCATAACTGCCACCTTAATATCCAGAGGGATGTCTTCCACCAGCTGTTCCACTTGATTGGCTAGACCAATTAAATCGATTTTTGTTCTCCCACAGGTTGGACAGGATACTACCTCTACCCCTCCCTTTCTCAAGCCCAGAGAACGGAGTATCAGTCTGGCAGAACGAATCTCCTCCACCGGATCTCCCGTTAAAGACACTCGAATGGTATCTCCAATTCCCTGATAGAGAATTACACCCAGACCTACCCCTGACTTAATATTTCCGCTTACCAGAGTACCAGATTCCGTAATCCCCACATGAAGGGGATAATCCGTTTGTCTTGCCAGCAGTTCATGAGCCTGAATACACATCATTACATCGGAAGACTTAATACTGATGACCAGATTGTGATAGTCCAAATCCTCTATCATTTTAACCTTATCCAAAGCACTTTCTACAATTCCTTCTGCTGTCACTCCTGTATATTTTTGAATCAGTTCTCTTTCCAGAGAACCACTGTTTACCCCTACACGAATAGGAATTTGCCTTTCCTTTGCTGCCTGCACCACAGCAGCCACCTTTTCTCTACCTCCTATATTCCCCGGATTAATCCGTATCTTGTCTGCCCCATACTCTATGGCTGCTATAGCCATTCGATAATCAAAATGAATATCCGCTACTAATGGAATAGAAATCTGACGCTTAATCTCACCAATGGCCTCCGCTGCCTCCATCGTAGGCACTGTACAACGTACAATCTCACAGCCTGCCTTCTCCAGCCTGTGAATCTGGGCTACTGTAGCTTCTACATTCTCCGTTCTAGTATTGGTCATGGACTGTATGGCAATAGGATTGCCGCCCCCAATCCATCTATCTCCTATCTGTATCTTTCTGGTCTGTTCCCTATGCATATTTTTCCTCCTGCCTCAGAGCCGTAAAAGACCCCATATCCTATCCATATCATACTCCTCCCCCTATTGGGGTTCAAGACCTTTCAAATAGAAAATTCTGTTTTTTATCCCAGCTTTGTTCTTCTCCCATTCAAATCTCAGTTTCTCTATCTAAGCTTTATGATTCTTAACCTCAACCTTCGGTTTCTTCACCAGAACTTTGCCCTGCATCAAAGGAGCTGCTTCTTTATCAAGGGGCTGTCCTTTTCAGGTAAAACGTTCTATTTCGCCTCTCTCCCGTATCCAACTCCACACATTCCAGCTCCAGCTCGTAGCTTTCACCTGGTTCAAAATTTTCAATGGGTAGCTCCAACTTTAAGCTTCCATCCAAAGAATATTCTACCCCATAGCGTATTAAAATCTTCTGTCCCTGTCTATTTTTTACATGAACCGTCAGTTCCTCTTCCCTGGCCCAGGCACTGGTATCCAAGGCTGCCAGGGTAAGCATTCCTGCCAAAGTTGACAGCAACAGTCCCTTTCCCTGCTTGGCAGTCAGCAACAGGCTTCTTCCCTGCTTAACCTCCCTTCTGTCCTTATCCTGCCATCCCCGTACTGCCTCTCTGGCTGTACAGGCAGCAAAAATAAATAGGGCTGCCCGCAGTACCTTCCTTACCGCCTGGGAATCCGGCTCTATTTCCAACAGCCTGAGTCGGCTGTTTAAAAGCTTTCCTGGCAGCCATTCTATAGCAAAGATTCCTGTTTCCATACAGCTATTGATAAAAAAAATCGTTAAAAGGAATAGGCAGATTCCATAAGCAAACTGAACTAATCTCTTGATTCCCTTCCTTCTTCTATCTGCTCTTCTATAGCTCTCCAGCTCCTCCTTCATCTGGCGTACCGTCTGATATCGCTTCTCCTTTTCTTCCTCAGTAGCTTTTTTAACAATCCTTTCCAACCTCGGAGACAGACAGCGGTCATAGGTTCGTAAAGGCTGAATCAAATAGGGAGGCAATGCCGGATTGCATCCTGTCAGCAGATGAAACAGAGTGGCTCCCAGTCCATAAATATCACTTCTTTCATCCACCTCTCCCCTTCCCTTTCCCTGAAACAGCTCAGGTGCTGCATAACCATGAGTTCCTGCCTGTACAAAGGCTTCTCTGCCTTCATGATACTGCAGATAGGCTGTCCCAAAATCCACCAGCCATAGTTCTCCTTTTCTGTCAATCATAATATTAGAGGGCTTCATATCCCGGTATACCACCGGTCTTTCTCTTTCATGAAGATAGATTAATACCTCTGCCAGTTTTTTAGCCCAATCCACTGCCTTTTGTTCAGGAATCCGCTGTTGTCTGCGAATATATTCCTCCAGATTGATTCCCTCTATATATTCCATGATTAAATAGCTGCTCTCTCCTTCTTCCAGATAGTCTCGAATCAATGGCAGAGCAGGATGACGCAGCTCCTTTAAAATGGTTAGCTCCTTAGAAGAAATTCCATTTTCCCTCTCAAACTCCTTTACTGCCACATCACATTGCAGATGGCTGTCATATGCCCGATATACCCTGCCGCTTCCTCCCTGCCCCAGCTGTTCACGGATAATGTATTTGCCTCCTATGACTTTTCCATTGAATGTTTCTTTTTTTTGTTTTTTTCCCTGTTCTTCTATAGCGGTCTCCTCCTTATCTATTAAATTGTATCGAAAAAATGATTGATTTAACCGAATCAAGGAAGTTCCCCCCTTCAAGTACGCTAAGTACTAAGTGGTGAACACTACTTCGTCGTGAAAGGGGGCTTCCTTGTATGGATAATCTACAATAACCGGATGAACACTGCCGAAATATTGTCCTTTTCTCCCTGTCTTTTCACCCAATCTGCAATTTCCTTTAGTCTTAAAAAAATCTGCTCCCTGGTTCTAATTTCTCTTCCCTGCAAGGTCTCACCCAGTCGTTCCTCTGCAATTCTATTCCTGAATCCATCGGAACACATGAACAACGACTCGCCCTTCCTTAAATGACCTGTGAATGTATCCGGTTTCTTCCAGCTAAAGCTTCCCACACAGCGGTTGAGTGCCTGTCCCTCCTCTAGATGATCCTTCGTCAGTTGTTTGATTTTTCCAGCTCTCTTTCCAATTCTATATGCTCTGGTATCTCCACTATGCCATAGGAAATATTTTCTTCCATCCAATAGCAGAACGGTGACAGCTGTTCCCAGCTTCTTCTGCCTATGTCTCCCAAAGTCTGACAGTTCCTCGTTACAGGCATATAAGCTTCGGATACCTGATTGTAAAATCCGCCTTCCTCCTTTTTTCTTTTTCAATAATCCGATTGCCTCTTGATAAAACCATTCTGTCATTCTCTCTGCCACAAATCCACTGGCCTTTTCTCCACCCCAAAGTCCTCCAATTCCATCACAGACTACTGCAAATAGGAGCTTTTTTCTTTTTAGAGTTACTTCTTGCAAGGACAGAGAATCTTCATTCACCGCACGCTTACCTCTGTCCCAGTAAACCTCTGAAACAAAATTTTCCTTAATAGTTACACCTCCATTAAAATATGCTTTTCTCTTCTTTCATAACTGCTCTGTACCCTCACAGTTACCCTACAAAATTCTTCTTTTCTCTGTTGAAAAGATTTTTTGAAAGAATGTGATCACTATCCGAAAACCAAGCGTTCCTTCAGCACATAAAATATACAAGGTACAAATGTATAGTATTCTCATTATAGGGCAGGGACTGCCCGAATTAACACCTGTGGAGATAGTAGGTTACGAGGTCTGCGAAGCAGGAAGCCCATTGGCTTTAGACAATGGGTAGTTCACAGGATTTTTCCCAGAAAATAAAAGAATCGCTTAAACATTCTGGATTATCCTTATAAAAATGTAAAATCATCTGAAAACCTGCTGCCGACCGACAGCTAAAGAATTTTTTATCGTAAAATATGATATGTAATATAGATTATACGATAAACAGGACAAAGTTGCAACTAGACAAACTGCACAAATTTGTCCTAATTGTATCTTTGTCCTGCTTTCTGCAAAAAACTTCTTTTCTCTATGATTTACTGCTTATCTTCTTTCTTTTTTCCAGAAAATATTTCTAAAGCTCAGATATATCTCTTGCATACCAATTTTTTCTACTTTCGTTACTTTCACGCTTATATCTATACAATATTACGTTGTAGTTTGAATAGCTTTAGGGTTTTCCAGCAATTCAAGTAGTATTGGGCGTTGTAGATTACGCCGCTACATACACATTTCCGTATATGCTGACTATATTCGACCACTAACTCATGACTAAAGTCACAAGTGTGCGTGGTCGTTTCTAATCAAATCTTCTCTCTGGGAAATCCAGTTAAAATTAGGAGTACACTCAAGTAATTGGATATCATATACTTGATAATCTGATGGATATTCGTCAGCAAATTTTTTTAACGTATATCGCATTGCTGGAAATTCATCCTTTTGACAACATGCTAAACAGTATATAAAGAATCAGGCGTATAATTTACCTCTCCCTAATTTACGATATGAACAATATCTGCTGTAATCCGATTCGTCACACTATAATGATTAATTGCCTTTTCCACTACAAATTCCCCCTTATCATAAAATGTATAATTCATTACCTAAAACGTTTTCACTACTCATAGCTATTCCTACTAAGCACAGGCTGTGCTGACATCATCTATGTCTACACAACCTGTATTTACACTCAGCCTACCGGAATGTGTACTTCCTTCATTAGATTAAGTCTTTCACCATCCTCTTAACCAGTAAAGATTCTGGAAATATCATTAAACAGCACCACTACCATCAACAGCATCAGTACCACCATACCTGCCAGATGTACCATTCCCTCTTTTTCCGGTGGAATCGGCTTCCCTCTAATAGCTTCCACTACTAAAAATACCAGCCGTCCTCCATCTAAAGCAGGAAAGGGCAGAAGGTTGATAATTCCCAAATTGACAGACAATAGAATCGCAATATTCATCATAGAGAAAATAATGGAGCTGATTCCATAGGGCTTTGCATCCTCATAGGTATCCCCTACCAGCTGGGCAATACCTACAGGACCTGCTACATCATCCTTGCTCACCTGACCAGTGACCAGCATTCCTAAGCTTTTAAAGGTAGCCTCCACCAGATACTCCAATTCATAGAAGCTGTATTGAAACACCTCCAGAGGATTGCACCGAAAATACTCCATAACCCCCATAAACCCAATATAATAGCGTCCGGCTTGACTGTCATAAATGGGGGTAAGCAGGGCTGTGCCTTTTTCTTCTCCCCGGATATACTCAATCTCCAGCAGTTCTCCCTTACTTAGAGAAGAAAGCAACAGTACCTCTTTTCCCAGATGGATACTGTCTCCATTAATTCTGGTAATTCTGTCTCCACTTTGTAATCCTGCTGCTTCAGCAGCACTTCCTTCTACTACCTGCTGCACAATAGGACGTTCTGAGCCAGTAAAAGCCACCACAATCAAGGACAGGACATAAGCCAGCAAAAAGTTAAAGAGAGGACCTGCTACTACAGCCGATATTCTGGCTCCTACACTGGCATCAGTAAAAGAACCCTCTCCTGCTCTTCCCTCCTCAGAGGATACTCCATCCTCGCCTTCAAACATACAAGCTCCTCCCAGAGGAAGGGCTTTTAGACTATATTTTGTTTCTCCCTTCTGAAAAGAAAAAAGTGTGGGTCCCATCCCTACAGCAAACTCCAACACACGGATACCATTCTTTTTCGCCAATAAAAAGTGGCCAAACTCATGAGATATAACGATTAATCCAAAAATTAATACAAATAAAATAATTGAAACTATCAACTTACCACCCGTCTGATAAACTCATAGGCTTCCTGCTCCGTTTGAAGAATCTCCTCCACGCTGGGCTTCTCCACCCTTTTGTGGTTATTCATGGATGCTTCAATTAGCTCAGGAATCTGTATGAAGCCTATCTTCCTTTCTAAAAACAGACTTACAGCTCTTTCATTGGCTGCATTATAAACTGTAGGCATGCTTCCGCCCTGCCTGGCTGCCGCAAAAGCCAGCTCCAATCCCTGAAAAACCTTTCTGTCCGGCTTTTCAAAGGTGAGACTGCCCAGCTTGAAAAAATCCAGCCGCTCCCCTTCCAGAGGTCTTCTGTCAGGATAAAATAAGGCATAAGCAATGGGAAGCTTCATATCTGGTGTTCCCATCTGTGCCATAACTGCCCCATCTGCATATTCCACCATGGAATGAATAATACTCTGAGGATGTACCACCACCTCAATACTGTCCAGATCCATATCAAAAAGCCAGGCTGCTTCCATTACCTCTAATCCCTTGTTGACCATAGTTGCTGAGTCGATGGTAATCTTTTTACCCATGGCCCAATTGGGATGCTTTAAGGCATCCTCCACCTGTACTGCTACCAATTCTTCCCTGGTTTTCCCCCGGAAGGGACCTCCTGAGGCAGTAAGGAAAAGCTTTTGAATCCTCTTTTTATTTTCTCCATTTATCGACTGAAAAATAGCACTATGCTCACTGTCTACGGGCAAAATGGAAACCCCATGCTTTCTGGCCAAAGGCATAATAAGATGGCCTGCCGTCACTAAAGTCTCTTTATTAGCCAACGCTATATTTTTACCGCTTTCAATAGCTGCAATCGTAGGTCTTATTCCAATCATACCCACAAGGGCTGTGACCAATACCTCTGCTTCTTCCATTATGGCAATCTCTAACAGTCCTTCCATTCCACAGCCTATCTTTATCTCAGTGTCTGCCATCCTTACCTTCAGTTCTCTGGCCGCTTCCTCACTCCACATTACAGCAATCATCGGCTGAAATTCCCGAATCTGCTGCTCCATCAAAGCAACATTACTGCCTGCTGCCAGAGCCACTACCTGCAAATCCTTCTGCTTCCTGACAATCTCCAACGTCTGAGTTCCAATGGAACCTGTAGAACCCAAAACTGCGATTTTTTTCATCGTTACAATCCTGCTCCCTTCTCCATTTCCCATAGAAACACTTTTTCCTCTTATCTCCAACACTTTTCCTATTCAATCAGCAGAACTGCCAACGCATAAATCATAGGAGCCGTAAAAATTACACTATCAAATCGATCCATAATTCCTCCATGTCCCGGAATCAGATTTCCATAGTCCTTGATTCCATGATTTCTCTTAATTGCTGAGGCTGCCAAATCTCCAATCTGAGAAACGATTGCCCCCACACTGCTGATGAGTACAAATATCCATATCATATCTTGCTCTGATGACATCTTTTCTGTAATAAAATATCCATACAGACCACCTACCACTGCAGAACCTACGATACCACCTATAGCACCCTCTATGGACTTTTTCGGACTGAGATTGGGTGTCAGTTTATGCTTTCCTATCTTAATTCCTGTCAGATAGGCACAGCTGTCACAGATCCAGGAGCTAATAAAAATCATCCATACAATGTAGATTCCACGCTCCATCTGTCGGGTCTGCAAGATAAAAGAAATCATAACCGGTGCATAGACAAAGCTGAAAAATGCAGCCATTACTTGCTCTGCCCGAAAACGTGGAAAAGTAAAAACGTAGACAAACATAGAAGCAATCAATACAAAAAGAACACAAAGGAAGGATAAAACTGCCTCCTCGGCAAAGACTACTGCTCCATAATAGCAGAGGATTCCCAGATATCCAGTTCCTTCTAATGCATTGATATACTTCCCTTCCGTATGGATCCCACAAGCCTTGCTTAATTCTTTGTAAGCTACCATGGAAATAAACAGGAGAATGGCAGTCAGCAGATAACCACCGCAAAAAATGGTCACGAGTGCCATGATCACCAAAAAAATGCTGCTTAGCACACGGGTTTTGAACATAGCTGTCTCCTCCTAATCATTTTTTACCAAACCATATCTTCTATCCCTTTGATTATATGCCTCTATAGCTTTTACCAATTCTTCTTTTGTAAAATCAGGCCAGGGAACCGGCGTAAAATAAAACTCTGTATAGGCCAGCTGCCAAAGTAAAAAGTTAGATATTCTCTGTTCATTACAGGTTCTAATCAGTAAATCCGGCTCAGGCAATCCATAAGTATCCAAGCCATTGCTAATTGTTTCCTCTGTAATACTCTCTACCGATCGTTTTCCTTCCTGTACCTCTAAAGCCAGCTGACGAC
Organism: Lachnospiraceae bacterium; assembly: GCA_017532145.1. Taxonomy (GTDB): domain Bacteria; phylum Bacillota; class Clostridia; order Lachnospirales; family Lachnospiraceae; genus Kineothrix. The sequence goes on from JAFXJR010000064.1 coordinate 13,387, forward strand.
ATGCTCTGACCAGTTCATCCCTGCCACCATAATTCAGTGCAATCTGAAAATGCAGACCATCATTCTCCTTTGTGGCTTCCTCCAGCTCCTGAATCCGGCTTCTAATATCCTCAGCCAACCCGGATTTATCTCCCAGAATCCTGACGCACATCCGGTTTTTAGACGCTGTCTTTAAACAGGTCTTCAGATAATTACGCAGCAGCTTCATCAATGCCTCCACTTCATCTTTAGGGCGATTCCAGTTTTCCGTAGAAAAGGCATAAACTGTCAGATATTGTATTCCCAGCTTATAGGCCTCTTCACAGATAACCTCCACTGCCTTAGCCCCCTGTACATGCCCATAGTTTCTGGGTAATCCCCGGCTCTTTGCCCATCTTCCATTACCATCCAGAATAATTGCTACATGCTGGGGAATCATTCTATTTTCTAGCATTTTGATGTTCCTCCCGCCACTCCTTCAATACTCACATCATCAAAAGGGACAAAACGACCTGCATCGAATGTCCCTCCTTTTATCGCCACAACACAATCCTGTATTATGACTACCCTATTCTCATTCCTACACCGTAAGAATTTCCTTGGACTTTTCTTCTACTATCTTATCAATATCCTTGATAAACCTATCGGTAATCTTCTGAAGCTTTTCTTCCAGCTGTTTAATCTGATCCTCAGAAACGTCTTCCTTTGCCAGCTTTTTAAAGGCATCATTTCCATCCCTTCTGATATTGCGGACAGCGACCTTGCCTTCTTCTCCCTTTTTCTTTACCTCTTTTACCAAATCCTTTCTTCTTTCCTCGGTCAGCTCCGGAAATACCAGGCGGATAACTGCACCATCATTGGAGGGAGTAATTCCTAAATCAGAAGCCATAATTGCTTTTTCAATTTCCTTAATCAGCGTCTTCTCCCAGGGTGCAATCTGAATCATCCGAGGCTCTGGTACCGTAATATTTCCTACCTGCTGGATAGGAGTGGGAGTTCCATAATAATCCACTCTAATCTTATCCAATACATGGGGATTGGCTCTCCCTGCTCTGATTGTTGCAAAATCCGATGTCAGAAAATCGAATGCCTTTGTCATCTTCTCCTCATAAACCTTTAATTTTTCATCCATTTTATCCTTTACTCCTTTCAGATTTTTCCTGAATCTGCCAATATGCTATTCTACACGGTTACCTTTGTACCGGTAAATCTGCCATTAACGGTATTTATAATACTGTCTTTTTCATCCAAACCAAAGACCCACATAGGCATTCGATTGTCTCTTGCCAGAATGGAGGCTGTCATATCCATTACCTGAAGATTTTTTGCAATTACCTCATCAAGGGAAATCTCTGTATATTTCTGTGCCTGTGGATTAGTAGCCGGGTCGGCATCATATACACCATCCACCGCCTTAGCCAAAAGAATCACATCTGCCTCTACCTCCACAGCTCTCAATACCACACCTGTATCGGTAGAAAAATAAGGATGTCCTGTGCCACCTGCAAAAAATACGATTTTCCCCTGACGGAGATACTGGTCTGCTCTGTCTCTGGAAAAAAGCTCCGTAAAGGAACCGCAGACAAAGGGCGTTAAAATTTCTGTTTCCATCCCCTCCGACCGGAAAATCTCCGATACATAAATACAATTCATCACTGTAGCCAGCATACCAATCTGGTCTGCCTTACTTCTGTTGATATGCTCACTGGAACGTCCCCGCCAGAAATTGCCTCCACCGATTACGATTCCTACCTGGGTATTTTCAGCCACCTGCTTTACCTGCAGTGCTACCCTTCTCACCGTTTCTTCATCGAAACCGGTCTTCTTATCTCCTGCCAGGGCCTCGCCACTGAGCTTTAATAATATCCTTTTCATCTTGCCCACCTTCACTATTTGACTGTTTTACAGCCACTCGCTCTGTCCATTGTAACACATCTGCTCCTTCCAGAAAAGACAAATTTTATCCAAAGAACCATTACTATATAACCGTTCGTTACTTTTCACACCCACGCCAATCACTACACTGATTGGCATGGGGTTAATGATAAAATAAAGTGATAGAACCTGGCTGAGCTGTTCCCTTACTATTCCAGACTCTCAATAGCCTGCCATGCCCTTTGAAAGCGCCGAACAAATTCTTCCATCATCTCCTCCAGCCCTTCCTTTTCTTCATACCGAAGCTTTTCTGTCAAAGGCTGTAAAGCCTCCATAGGGCCAGTAATCGCCAGATTAGCCAGCAGCCCCTTTAACGTATGTGCATGTCCAAAGGCTTTCTGGTAATCCTTACTTTTCATGGCTGCCTCCAGTTCTTCATAGCTTTTATCCTCCAGAAACCTTTTCAGGAACCGAAAATACATTTCATCTTTCTGTAAAAAACGCTCCATACCGCGACTGACATCCAGTCCGCCTTCTGTCAACCTCTCCCTTTGTTCTTCTGTCATCCACTTTCACCCCTTCTTTCTTTTCCTATTGTAACAGAGATAGAAAGAAAATGACAGTCTTCCTGCTAAAGATATAAAAAAAGATCATCTCTGTTTTTTCAGAAATGATCTTTCTGTTTTTATGGGGATGGAAGTAAATTTTCCATACTCTTTAATCCAATCACCAAGGTAGAGGTATTATGAAGCAAGGCAGAAGCCGCAGGCTGAATCAATCCGGTTACTCCTAACAGAATCAGCATAGCATTAAACCCTACAATTGTACGATAATTTCTACCAATTCGTGCCATTAATGCCTTGCTCAACCGCCTCAAGGTCAGAATTTCTGCCAGATTTTCTGCACCAATAGTAATATCTGCCACCTCTCTGGCGATTTCTGCACCGTCATTGATAGCGATTCCCACATCCGCAGCAGAAAGAGCCGGAGAATCATTGATACCGTCTCCAATCATAATCACCTTTCTGCCGGCAGCCTTTTCCTTGGCCACAAAAGCTGCCTTATCCTCAGGAAGTACCTCTGAGTAATACTCGTCAATACCGGTTTTTTCAGCAATGGCGGCAGCAGTATGCTCATTGTCCCCCGTCATCATCACTACCTTATTGAGTCCCAGCTCCTTCAAAGCAGTAATGACCTCTCCCACTTCTTCTCTTAATGGATCCTCAATACAGATAACAGCAGCCAGCTGGTTTTCTATCGCCAGATACAGATGGGAATACTCCACAGGCAGGTTATCAAACTGCTCCTCCATTCCTTCCGGAATACTGCATCCCTCATCCTCAAAAACGAAATGGCGACTGCCAATTATTGCCTTCTTTCCCTCTATGGTAGTAGAAATACCATGTGCTACGATATATTCCACCTTGGAGTGCATCTCCTCATGATCCAGCTGTTTTTCTTTGGCGGCCTGCACTACAGCCTTGGCCATAGAATGAGGAAAATGTTCTTCCATACAGGCTGCTATCCTCAACATCTCATCGGTATTGTCTCCCTGGAAGGGAATCACTCTGGCAACCGTGGGTCTGGCCTTTGTCAGTGTTCCTGTCTTATCAAAGATAATGGTATCTGCTTCGGCCACTGCCTCCAAATATTTTCCACCCTTTACCGTCATCCGATAAGTTCCGGCTTCCCGGATTGCAGATAGTACAGATATAGGCATAGCCAGCTTTAACGCACAGGAAAAATCTACCATCAGTACGGCCAAAGCTTTTTCCACATTTCTGGTAAGCAACCAGGTTAACAGAGTACCTGCCAACGTATAAGGTACCAGTTTATCTGCCAGATGCTCTGCCCTGCTCTCCATAGCAGATTTTAGCTTCTCTGATTCTTCAATCATGGTAACAATCTTTTCATACCGACTGAATCCGCCTACGGTCTGAACAACCAGTGTGATTTCGCCTTCTTCTACCACGGTACCTGCGTAAACGGTGCTGTTTTCTATTTTCCTTACCGGAAGAGACTCACCAGTGAGAGAGGCCTGATTTACCATAGCTTCTCCTTCCTGTACAGTGCCATCAAACGGAATTACATTACCCATACGCACAACCACCTGGTCTCCTGCCTGAATCTCGGAAACGGATACCAGTAGTTCCTGTCCTTCCCTTTTTGTCCATACCCGACCGGTATTCAATGCCATCGTTCTGGCCAGGTTGTCCACCGACTTTTTATGAGTCCACTCCTCCAAAATTTCGCCTACACCCAACAAAAACATGATGGAGCCTGCTGTCTGAATATCTCCCCTGAGCATGGAAACGGCTATAGCCGTACCATCCAGTACCGGAACCTCAATCTTTCCCTTAGCCAGTGTCTTTAGTCCCTGCCAAATATATTTTGCGGAACAAAAGCCTGTATAGCAGGCACATAACGGCCAGGGCAGAAACAGCTTTCTGGCATAATGGAAAAGAATCTTATTTACCAGCTTTTCCTGATATTTGGCATTAAGCTCCCGACCAGTATTACTTAGTGCTTCTTCAGGAACCTCTACCTCATCAAAACAAAATCTTTTAAGTATCGCTAAGGCCTCTGCTCTGTCTCCCTGATAGCAAATGACTGCATCTGCAGTTTTCTCATAAACCTTGGCAGAAGTAATGTTTTCCTGACTGGTCAGATAATAACACAGGATATCTGCCTCTCTGAAGGTCATTCGGGACATAGACAGATGTACTCTGATACGCCCCTTCATCTCATGCTTTATGATAAACTTCAATTCTATCACTCCTCCTCGGAGACTGCCGCAGCTCGTTCTTCGTTGATTACCTTTGCCTCTTCATAGATATCCTCTGCATTCTCCTGAATCGTAACCGCCGTCTTCATCACGCACTCTTTTGCTCTAAGTGCTGCTGCTACCCAGTTTGTATACAGCTTTTTAGCATCCTTACTGCCCAATACCTTTACACCTGCTGTTCCAAACAAGACACCTGCTGCAAAAATACCTGTCTTCTTCCAATTAATTTTTTCAATCAAATCCCACATATTCTATATCCTCCTTTACTTATGTTTATAACCTGTATAAAATGCCATAAAAAGGCAGACGAGCATTGCCCATGCCCAAAATTTATGATTCTTCATTCTACGCCTCCTTTATTCTGGTCTGTAAAGCTTGTAAGGTATCTGTTTTGCGATACCCTCAGCCGAATAGTTACCTTTAAATTTTATTATAACACTTCGTCTGCAAATTTGTTGAGAATTTTTATCAATAACCAAAAAAGAGCATTTCATCGGCCCGCAATACCGTTGAAATTCTCTTTTTGGATTGTATGCTTTGTATGTCATATGTGGTTAGCTTTATCTAACTCAAGTTATACTATAACTGACAATAGTTCTTTTGTCAACTGTTTTATTGATTTATTTTTTCATTTATTATGGCTTTGTCTGTTCAAGTAAATCTGTAATTTCCTGGATGTTTTTCTTCCCAAATACTACTTTTTCATCATTGAGAATCAAACAGGGAACACTCATCACCTTATACTGCTCTTTTAGCTTGGGGAAATGAGCCAAATCAAACATCTCTGCCTCAATATAGTCTGACAGAGCAGCTGCCTTTTGAGCAGACATTACCGTTTCCGGACACATGGTACAGGACAGGGAAACCAATATCTTCATATTCTGCTTTTGGCGCATATCAGTCAGCTTCTTTTTGGTCTCCTCATCCAAAGGCTGACCGGGACCTGCCACATTATAGAGGGCTATAACAAAGGAGTTGATTTCATGTCCTCCCGGCACTCCATGAAAATGGATGCCACTACTGCTTCCATCTGCCCGACATACCTCAATGGAGGGCAGGTGGAGCGGCTGCTGACCTTCCTTTTCTGTTTTTATCCATCTAATCTTATCACTCAATCCTTCCAGCTCGCGAACAAAGCCCATTACCTCCCCGGACAGAGGCTGTTCATCCAGCCATACCTTCAGCAGAACAGGTTGTTCAAATTTGGCAAATACTCCCTCTAACTGGGTACGAATTTCTGCACTGAGGAAGTCTCCACTATCTGCTGCCTTCGATGATAACTCCGGCTTTCTTCTTTCTTCCGACTTTTTTGTGGTTTGTACCAAAGGAGGAATAGCCAGCTTCTCATGCAGTCTGGATACCACTCTTTCCAGAGAAGTAGCTGCCACTGCACCATCAGATACTGCCGTTACTACCTGACGAAGATTTTTTACGCAGATATCCCCAGCCCCATAGACTCCTTCCAGATTCGTCTTCTTATCCTGGTCAGTAAGCAGATAACCCTGAGAATCTTTGTCTACACTATCGCCAATCCATTCTGAATTGGGTACATAGCCTGCAAATACGAAGATACCAAAGCCCTCCTCTGCTTGATGACTCCATTCTTCTCCTGTTTCATTGTTCCGAAACCGGGCATAGGTGACCATATCTTCTCCCCCTACCTCAATTAACTCGGTTTGAAAAATGGAGGTAATATTCTCTCTTCCCTCCAACTGCTCCCAGACGGTCTGCGCACAGGTAAAATTTTCCTCCCTCACAATCAGCGTGACCTTTGTAGCATATTTTGTCAGGAAAATTCCTTCCTCTACCGCAGCAAATCCACCTCCAATGACAAAGACCTCTCTTCCGGTAAAAAACTCCCCGTCACAGGTAGCACAATATGCCACCCCACGTCCCTGAAAAGCTTTTTCTCCCTTAAATCCCAGTTTCCTGGGATTTGCTCCTGTAGCTAAAACTACTCCCAGTGCCTGATAGGTTCCTCTAGTAGTATGAAGGGTCTTTATTTCCTCCTCCAACTCCATATCCATCACTTCTGCTGCCAGAAATTCGGCTCCAAAGTTGTCTGCCTGCTGCCTCATCTTTTCTGTCAATTCTTTTCCACTGCTTAAAGCCACACCAGGATAGTTTACAATCTCAGAGGTAATGGTAATCTGTCCTCCAATTCCCTTCTTTTCCACTACCAGCACCCGATACTTTGCTCTGGCAGCATAAATGGCAGCAGACAGCCCTGCAGGACCTGCTCCTACCACAACTACATCATATAGATTCTTATATTTCTCCAACTTTCTACTCCTTTCCTGTTGACAAAACAGAGATTTCTTATCTACTCCATTACTTTATTTCCCACCATTTAACCAAATCAGAACCTACACTTCAAGCACACCGTGTGCAGCTTCCACCTGTGCTAAGCGGTAAACCCGGCTGAAGCCAAAGGCTTTACAGTATATCAGATAAAAATGTCCCCGCCTCAATATTGAGACGGGGATTAAGTGGTTTAACTGCTTTGGCAAGCTGCTTTTAGAGAAGACCTACTAAATCCAGACTGGGTTTCAGGGTCTCTGCTCCCGGCTGCCATTTTGCAGGGCATACCTCATCACCATGCTCTGCCACAAACTGGGAGGCTTGTACACGACGGAACAGCTCATCAGCATTCCTTCCTACATTGCCTGCAATTACCTCATAGGCTACAATTTTTCCTTCCGGATTGACAATAAAGCTACCTCTCTCTGCCAGACCACTTTCCTCAATCATCACATCAAATCCTCTTGCCAGTACACCTGTAGGGTCTGCCAGCATAGGATACTGAATTTTTTTGATTGTCTTAGACACATCATGCCATGCCTTGTGAACAAAATGAGTATCACAGGATACACTATAAATCTCACAGCCTACCTTCTTAAACTCCTCATATTTATTTGCCAGGTCTTCCAGCTCTGTAGGGCAGACAAAGGTAAAATCTGCGGGATAAAAGAAGAATACACTCCACTTTCCTAATACATCCTGCTTTGATACTGTTTTAAACTCACCGTCTACATAAGCCTGAACAGTGAAGTCAACAATTTCTTTATTAATATATGACATCCTTCTACCTCCTATTCGTTTTTAGATAAATTATCATCTATTAGTTATTTCTAACTATTATTAGATTATCATAACTTTTTGAAAAAATCAATACTAACTAAATGAGAATTTTTTTCATTTATTGACATTATTTTATTGAATGCAAAAAAGAGTGTCGAAAATACTTTCTTTTGTATCTTCAACACTCTTTTTCAGCAGGGGCAGTAGGAATCGAACCCACATCGATGGTTTTGGAGACCACTGTTCTACCTTTGAACTATGCCCCTATGTATTTATAACTTTTCAATCAACAAGACAAATTATAACACAACCTATGGTCTATGGCAAGTAAAAATTTAAATTTTTCTGTAATTAATTGATATGCAGGTAATACATCGGCTGAATTTACGCATTCTCTCCACATGCCACAGTAGAGGTGTGTGGTGTGAGGGTGAAAATTCCCTTTATTCTGTACATGAACACCATCTTCTCTCCTGCATAAGCTAAAATAAACTTATTTTAGGATGTGTCTTATCTCCCTATAGCTAAAGTACACCGAATATTCATTCACTGACCCTTTGATTGGTCTGTGCTTTCCCTATTACAGAATAAAAAGCAAGGGGTTATGACATATTGGATAAAGCTTTTTTCAGACACATCCTAAATAGAAGGAATTACCGATGAAACAATCAAACATCCTAATCGTAGGAAGAAGCCCGGATACTATCAACTATGAATCTGCCCTTCATCAAATGGGAGCTTCCTTTTTGACTACTTTGGATTCTGCCTGTTTCCCTTACTTTGACGGACTGCTCCTGCCTGGTGGTGGAGACATTGACCCCTCCCTTTTTGGCGAGCAAAACAGAGGATCCAAAAACATTGACAAAGAACTGGATACCATTCAATTACAGGCATTGGATTTTTTTATTCAAACCAAAAAACCGGTGCTGGGCATCTGTAAGGGCATGCAAATTATCAATGTAGGATTAGGAGGTACAATTATTCAAGATATGGGAGACATCAAAAATAGGCAAGATGGATCAAGTATACAAAAGATAAATGACCTTTCTAATATCGAAGCTGTTTTTAATCCTCAAGATATTTTGGAACGCCATGCCTGGAATCAGGAGGATCGGGTTCATCCTACCCATCTGATTACTGACAGCTTTCTGTCATGCCTGTATCAGACGGATTCTCTTATCACAAACAGTGCCCATCATCAAAGTATTGGTAAATTAGGCAGAGGGCTACAGATTATTCAATGGGCTGACGACGGTATCCCGGAAGGAATTGTTCATTCCTCCCTTCCGCTTTTTGGTGTCCAATGGCATCCTGAACGCCAATTCCCAAAATATCGGAAAAAAGATAAGGATTTGGCTGATGGTCGTCTGGTCTTTTCTTATTTCGTGAACTTGTGTTGTTAGAAGCCTCTCGTTCCTACACTCCTTACTCTTATGATTTTTATTGACACTCCCCACAGCTAAAGCAGGAGGATTCTTCAATTACTTGCGTAAATTCAATGGACTAAGGTACTAATCCTATCTTCTTCTGCAGCTGCTCCTTTACCCTTTCTGCCATTAGCTCAAATAAGGATAAGACAATCTTTTTTAACATGGAGGCTGTCTCCTCCTCCAAATCCTTTATCGCAGCCACCACTGCGGTCACACTCGTTTTCCAGTCCGCAGTAAATTCCAACAATGTGGCTGCCTCTGAAGCAGAAACTACTTCATAAAGGGTCTCCACAAAGGTATGAAGCTCACCTTCATCTAAGGAAAGAATCCACTGATTTAGCGTCTCATCCAAAAATTTCCTGCCCTTATAGACCTCCTTTACTTCAGCAAAGCCATCTTCCTGCACCAGCCAGGTAAAAGGATTATGCTGCAATACACCCATGGTCTTACTTTCTACTACTTTATAGTTTACTGCATGGAATTCCAGAAGCAGCCCTACCAGGGAGGAGTGGGGGATAATCTTCACTACTCTGTCTTTCATCCATTCATCGTTCCACTCCTTCCTGATCTCTGGACGAAAGCCGGGACCATCATTACTAAATACCCCCAGGATTCTGTCCTGGATATCTCTCCTGCAGTTTACTGCCCCATAGACCGCAAAATTTCCTCCCTTGGAATGGCCTCCCACATAAAATCTGCCTGACAATTTTTCTCCCACCTGATTTAAGTATTCCACACTTCGCAGCTGTCCTCTGACCGGCTGTGAAAAGGCCAGATTCAAATCCTCCTTCCAGCCTACCAAGGTTTCATCCGTTCCACGATAGGACACATAGACCGTCCCATCCTCTAAAAATAAGGTCACTGCGGAAAACTGGGTTTCTGTTTCTGTATTTATGATATTCTCATAATAGTTAAGCTTCAAACCAGAAAAACGGATGCTTTCCCGCATTCCCTGATACAATGCCTGATTTTCTTCCAAAAATCTTTCGTCAGCAAATAGCTTCCTTTTCTCTTTGTGCAAATCTAAAGACCTCAGACTAACCGCCTTTTTCCCCTCCTTCGTCCCTGGTACCATTCCATCAAACTTTAAATAAGAAAACTGACTTAAGACCAGATTATCTACCTCATTAAAAGGCTTCTCTCTTAGGCTATATCCTCCATATTCCTTTAGATAGTCTATGATTGTTCCCATTCCCACTTTCTTCCCCAGAAAGTCCCATTCTAAGAGGCTGTCGCAAAATAAAAATTTTCTACAATATACAGCATTAATTCAAAAAAATCCTACTATAATTGTGATAAAACTTCATTTGGCAACCTCCCCCTACAGTCTGACCTCCAGACGTCCAATATTTTTAATCAGTACAGATACTGTACCATCAGCATTGGTAATAAACTCTACACTTCCCGGATTCTTGTACTGTTCCATAGGAATCTTGATTTCAATACCTGTATCAGTATATAGATGCTGCTTTTGATATTTTCGGGTGGTAGCCTCACTCTGAGGAAGGATTTCCTCCTTTACCATATCATACTTTTCCATTTTATCCTGAAAAGCAATCTTTAATTCAGGCTTTTCCTCAAAAATTCTCTGGGAAATCTCCTCTACCATAAATCCTCCCTTTTCTTCCAATTCCTCCTGAATAATACTCTTGGCTCTCATTTGGGCTTCATATAGTTCCCTCTCAGCATAACTATCCTTCTGCACTGCATCCACTGCCTTTGTTACAAGAGAAAGCTTGGTTTTATGGGATAGATGACTGCTGCACTTTAAAAACAGATAGGAAAAATAATCTACCTTTTCCCCATTCACTTCATATTTTTTCTCTACCACCTGTACCGACAAATCCTCCAGCCGGATTATCGCCGCCTCACTTAATCGTTGACTCTCAGAAGGAAGAATCGACTTATGCCGGATGACCTCATTTCGATTGCTGCCCTCTGCACTGTTCAAGGTTCGATGGGTATAATACTGCTTATAATTCATCTTCAGTAAAGCCAAATACTCCTCCTCTCCATACCAGAAACGAACCACTATTAAATCTGCCGAAGGAATATCTACATTGCTATTCATAATACTATAGAGGAAATCTGCCATATCCTTGCTGATGTCTATAAAAAAATCATCTGAATACTGTACCAGCATACGGTAAACCTCTGACTCCTTTTCATAAAATCTACAGCTCTTTTTCTCGTCTCCTGATGTAAGCTTTGCAATATGCTCCTTTAAAAAATCTGCAAATTCTGAACCATACTCCAACTCCTGATCAGATAATACCGGCATTCCCACCGTAGAATCCAGAATATGTACAATCACTTTTTTTATCCTGATATCTTCTTTTACCATTTTTAATCTTATCCCTTCCAGGTACGAGGTGAAAACAGTACCAGAACCGGCAACAGCTCCAAACGTCCTGCCAGCATATTAAACATAAGAACTAATTTGGAAAATACAGAAAATTCTGCATAATTTCCTGCCGGTCCTACCATTCCAAAGCCCGGACCTACATTATTAATGGTAGTTGCTACCGCTGTAATATTGGTTACAAAGTCAAATCCATTCAGTGATAATAAAACAAAAGATCCCAAAAACAAAAGGACATAAATCATGACATAGACCCAAATGGATTTGATTATGGATTCGCTCACCACCTGTCCATTCATATGAATTCTTCTCACGCTTCTGGGATGAATGGCTGCTGAAATCTCATTTTTTGCTGAACGAACCATAACAATAAGGCGGGATACCTTAAAGCCTCCTCCCGTACCGCCAGCACAGGCTCCCAACAGGGTAAGCAAAAACAGAATGGATTTGGAAAACTCAGGCCAGTTGCTATAGTCCAGCGTGGAATATCCTGTAGTCGTAATAATAGAAATCACCTGAAACATAGCATGATGGATACTCTCCCCTCCATTTCCAAATAAATCCTTTATATTCCAAGCAATGAGTAAAGAAGCTACCAGAATAATCCCAAGATAAACCCTTAACTCTTCATTATGAAATACATCTTTTGCCCGACGAATTAATAACAGATAATATAACTGAAAATTAACGCCCCCCAGAAGCATAAATACCATAAGGATACGTTGTATAGGAACAGAATAACTGCCTACACTGGAATTGAGCAGCCCAAACCCTCCCGTTCCCATTGTAGAAAATGACAAAGTTACTGCATCGTAGGGAGCCATTCCTGCAATCATCAAAATAATCATATTGATCATTGTCAAAGCAATATAAATCCCATAGAGAATCTTAGCTGTGTTCCTTACCTTAGGTACCAGCTTAGTTACACTGGGACCTGAACTTTCTGCCCGCATCAGATGCATATTATGGCTGCCGGATAAAGGCAAAATAGCCAGAATCAGTACCAGCACTCCCATACCACCAATCCAATGAGTAAAGCATCTCCACAGTTGGATACAACGGGATAGTCCTTCCACATCCGTAAGAATAGTACCTCCTGTAGTAGTAAAACCGGATACTGTTTCAAAAAGAGCATCCATATAGCTTGGAAATTCTCCACTGAAATAGAATGGACAAGCCCCCACCAAACTTAGGATAATCCAGCTTAACGATACTGTTACAAATCCTTCTTTCGCATAAAATACCCTGCTTTTGGGCTTATATCTCTTGCCTATCAATCCTACCAGCAGGCAGCCTGCGATTACACCCATAAAGGAAAAAGCACTCTTTTCTTTATAGATAAGCCCTACTACACAAGGTAATGCCATAAACAGTGCTGCAAATTCCAGCACTCTACATAAAATATATCTGATGATAGAAAAATTCATTTTCTTTCAGTATCCTTTCACTCCTAATCCTTGAGTATATCACTAATATCGTCCAACCCTTTTACTGTAGTAACGATGACTACCGTATCTCCCACTTTCAATCTGCTCTGCCCTCCAGGTGTAATAATTTGACCTCTATGGTTAATACAACAAAGCAGCAGATTTGGCTTTAAATGTAACTCCTGAAGAGGTATATCTACTACCGGAGACTTCTGCCTGACGATAAACTCCAAAGCCTCCACTCTGTCATTATGCAGCTGATATAGTGTCTCAATATTGCTTCCAATAGAATTTTGCATTCCTCTCACATATTTGATAATCGATTCTGCTGTAATATACTTGGGATAAACCACACTACCCAGATTCAGTTCTTCAATAATTTCATCAAAGGCAATCCTATGTATCCTCGTAATCAGCTTGGCTTTGGAAATACTTCTGGCAAAGAGGGAAAGCAGAATGTTCTCCTCATCAAAATTGGTGAGAGCGACAAAGGACTCTGCCTGAGGCAGTCCCTCTTCCAGTAACAAATCTCTGTCTGTCCCATCTCCACAGATAATCATAGCCTCTGGTAAAAGCTCACATAATTCATTACATCGCTGCTTGTTTTTCTCCACAATTTTTACATCTACTCCAATAGATAACAGATGCTTGCTCAGATAATAAGCAGTTTCTCCCCCTCCCACAATAAACACATTGTTGGCTCTGGTTGTAGGTACCTCCAGCTTCTTAAAAAATAATACAATATTTTTTGTAGATCCCATAATAGAAATTTCATCCTTTTCCCTTAGTACAAAATTACCGTCTGGGATAAATACTTCTTCGCCTCTTTCTACTGTACTCACCAGTACATCACACTTCATCTTTGCTGAAATAGCCTTTAGCGACTGTCCACACAATGCAGAAGCACCTTCAATCTGATATTTGACTAATTCCACTCTTCCCTTGGCAAAGGTGTCAATCTCCAAAGCAGAGGGAAACTTTAATACTCTGGCAATTTCCATAGCTGCCTCATCCTCTGGATTAATCACCATGGACAGTCCCAATTCCTCCTTAATAAAGCTGATTTCTCTGCTATATACAGGATTTCTTACCCGGGCAATCGTCTGACATCCTCCCGCCTTTCTGGCAATCAGACAGCACAACATATTCAATTCATCCGAATTGGTCACTGCAATCAGCAAATCCGCCTCCTCAATACCTGCTTCCTTTTGCACGGCATAGCTGGCCCCGTTTCCTACAATTCCCATGACATCCACATTGTCACAGATTCTTGATAATACCTCATTTCGTGTATCAATCACGGATATATTATGCTTCTCCTGACTGAGACGCTCAGCCAGAGTGGCTCCTACATTTCCTCCTCCTACAATAATAATCTGCATAGCTGCCTCCTATTTTTCCTATGTTTTAATAGATTATTTTCTAAAGAATTACACTTAACAATCTTATCTTATGAAGTCTTTCTACCATGTCTTATTATTCTAACAAAGCTACGCATATATTACAAGCGACTCTTATATATTAGACATATAGTAATATAACGCAGGTAGCTCCTTTGAAAACCATATCTTTTATTAATAACTTTTTATGGGGCTTTCCGCTCCTGTTTCTTCTTATGGGTACCCATCTATACTTTACCTTCAGACTGGGCTTTCCCCAACGCCATATTGGCAAGGCTCTCCGTTTCTCCCTCACTGCTGAGAAGGGGGAGGCTTCTCAACATCTTTCTGCCTTTGGTATTCTGGCCACTACACTGGCAGCTACTCTGGGAACGGGCAATATTATTGGTGTATCCACAGCAGTAGCACTGGGCGGTCCTGGTGCCGTCTTCTGGTGTTGGATTACGGGAATTTTAGGAATGGCTACTTCTTATGCTGAATGCTACTTAAGTGTAATCTTTCGGGAAAAGGATTCCCATGGGCTTTATGTAGGGGGACCTATGTATGTGATGAAAAATGGTATGCACAGCAAAAAATTAGCTGGATTCTATGCCTTCTGTACTCTCTGTGCTGCCTTTGGTGTGGGCTGTACCACACAGGCCAATTCCCTCACCCAAACCACTACATCTACCTGGGGACTCTCCCCCCATCTGGTTGGTATGGCAGCTGCCTTTTTGGTAGGACTGATTATTCTGGGGGGTGTTCGTTCGATTGGACAGATTTGTACCCGATTGGTTCCTTTTTTGGGATTTCTCTATATTAGTGGCTGTCTTCTTCTGCTGTTTATTCATCGGGAAGTCCTGCCAGATACCATCTGCCTTATCCTGAAGCATGCACTGATGCCTCAGGCTCTAGCAGGCGGTGTGGCTGGTCAGACACTGGGGCAGGCAGCCCGATATGGTATTTCCCGTGGACTTTTTACCAACGAAGCCGGGATTGGTACTACTGCCATTGCTGCTGCCTCCTCATCCAGTCAGAATCCTTCCCGACAGGCATACGTCTCCATGACTGCCGTTTTCTGGGATACCGTAGTAATGTGTCTGCTCTCCGGTCTGGTCATTGTAGCCAACAGTATCCGCCATCCGGAATCCCTGCTGCATATTAACGAAGCCGGGTTAGCTAATGCGGCTTTTTCCTTCCTTCCCATTGGAGGCCAACTGTTTCTTCCTTTAGCCCTGACAGCCTTCGCCCTGACTACCCTTATTGGCTGGTCCTACTTTGGAGAAAAAGCCTTTGGATTTCTATGGGGAGAAGAAAATATTGGTATCTATAAGCTGATTTATATCGTTATGATTTATATAGGAGCCGTCATTCCTCTGGATGTGGTCTGGGAATGTACCGACCTTATCAATGCCCTGATGGTAGTCCCCAATGTGGTCTCTCTATTTTGGCTAAGGAAGTGGATTCAAAAATCTCCTTAGCCTTCCCCCTCAAACACCACCATAATCCTTGTTCCCTCTCCTACTCGGCTCTCCAGGCTGATTCGGGCATGATTTCTTGCTACGATATGCTTCACAATAGCCAGCCCCAGTCCCGTACCGCCGGTAGATTTGGAACGACTCTTATCCACCCGATAAAAACGTTCAAATATTCTCTCCTGATGCTCTTTGGGAATACCGATTCCTGTATCCTCCACGATAAGAACGGTTTTCCCTCCCTGTATTTGTACTGTTACCACCACTCTGCCATCCTTATTATTATAACGAATGGCATTGTCACAGAGGTTATAGACCAGCTCCTCCAGCATCTGCTTTTCTGAACGAACCAGACAGGAGCTTCCTCTTAGCTCTAAAGTCACTTGATTCTTTTCTGCATTAATCTGGAGCATATCCACACAGGTGGCAGCAATCTCGTACAAATCGATGGTTTCAAAGGTTTCCTCCCTTTCTGCCGTATCCAGCTCAGACAGACGGATAACATCGTTAATTAGCGTCAGCAGCCGATTAGAATTGCGGTGAATCTCCCTGGCAAAACGTACCACATCTTCACTGGTGGCCATCCCGTTTTCAATCAACTCTGAATAGCCGGAAATAGAGGTTAAAGGAGTCTTTAACTCATGAGAAACGTTAGCAGTAAACTCCTGTCTCATCCCTGCATTTTTTAAGATATCCTCATGCTGCTTCTGGATAGTGGCAATAAAGGGAGTCAACTCCTCATACGTATTTGGCTCTCCCAGCTTATCCATATTTTCAGCAATCTGTTTAATTGGTTTCAATAGGCTGGCGGTAAGAAAACGGGAAACCAACAGACATAGGAAAATCAAGATGGCCAGTGTAATCCCCATTACAGGCAGGGCATCCGAAAAAATCTTCCACATACTGTCAGCCTCCTGAGAAACTCTGATTACCTTTCCATCCTCCATCCTTAGTGCATAATAAAAGGAGCTTTTCCTAATCGTGGAAGACTTTCTAACTGCCATTCCCTCTCCCATGGAAAAAGCTTCCTGTACCTCCGGACGGTCTTTATGGTTTTCCATCCTGCTTGCATCTGTATAGCTTTCAAATACTACCTTTCCCTCTCTGTCTATCAGGGTAATCCTGAGATCCTCCTGAAAAAATTTTTCCTTCAACCTGGGGGTATCCTCCAATATCCCTGTATAACAGATAAGTCGGGTATAGGTTTTCAAATCCTCAAAAATCTGATTCCAAAATAAATCCCTGCTGATGCCTACTGCCATCAACAGGGTGGTAACGATGGATATGACTGCAATCGTCATCAGCTGTATGTTAATCTTCTTTTTCATTAAATCTTCCCTTTACCTTCCATGCTTATGTGGTAAACATATATCCCACATTCCTTACCGTTTTAATCATCCTTCCGGCTTCCTTCAGCTTTTGCCGGAGAGTCTTAATGTGCATATCCAGAGTTCGGGACTCCCCCTCAAAATTCGTTCCCCAGATTTTTTCCAGAATGGCATCTCTGGGGGTTACAATTCCTGCATTGTTCATCAACAGCTTCAGCAGTTCATATTCCTTATAGGTTAGCTCACAAAGTATACCATCTACCGTCACCTGATGCTTTTCTTTATCCAGGCAGACACTGCCGATATGAAGTACCTTCTCTTCACTCTTATGGCTTCTTCTCAGTAATGCCTTTACACGGGAAATCAGCTCCATAACCCCAAAGGGCTTGGTCATATAGTCGTCTGCTCCTATATCCAATCCCTTTACTTTATCAATCTCAGAGGTCTTGGCTGTCACCAGAATGATGGGGATGGTCTGCGTCTCCCCATCTGCCCGGAGACACCTTACAATTTCCAGACCATCTTCATCAGGAAGCATAATATCCAATAGAATAATATCCGGCTTCTTTATCGCCATTTCCTTATAAAAATCTCTGGCACACTCAAAATCTCTAATGTCATACCCAGTATTTTTTAAGGCAAAGGTCTCTATCTCCCTAATATTTTTATCATCCTCCACCACATATATGAGTGCCATTGGTTCCTCCTGCTCCTATCGCCTTTTATTATAAATATAGATTATGGCAACAGATACCTTTGCTGGAAACGTTTTACATTTTCAGTAAATTCTCGATTATCCTCTGCCTTTAGTGTATTCATATACTGATGTGTTTCAAAGCCGTCCTCATGAATTTCCAACAGGCTGACTGCAATATTAGAGCAGTGATCTGCCACTCTTTCGTAACTGGTAGTAACATCTGACAGGACAAAGCCCATCTCAATGGTACATTTTCCCTTTCTTAACCGCTTAATATGTCTCTTCTTTACCTCTACATTCAAAGCATCAATTACTTCCTCTAAAGGCTCAATCTTCTTTGCCAGCTGCTCATCCTCCTCCTGGAATACCAAAAAAGAGGTATTGACGATATCCTTCACTGCCTCAGTAAACACAGCCAGCTCTCCCGTAGCCTTACTGGAAAAGCTTAATCCCTTTTCTGCCATTTCCTCAGCTGCCTTCATAATATTAATCGCATGGTCGGAAATCCTCTCAAAATCACCAATATTATGCAGAAGGAAGGAAAGCGTATGGCTATCTTTTTCTGACAGAGTCTTTCCACTTAACTTCACCAGATAGGTTCCCAGCTCATCCTCATACTTGTCCACTCTATCCTCCAGCTGGGACACTCGGATTGCCTGATCCTGATTATACTTCACCAACAGCTCCATTGCGGTAAACAGTGCTTCTCTGGCATAGCCTGCCATCTCAATGGATGCCGTTCTACACTGCTCCAAAGCAAAGCCCGGTGTAGAAAGGAAACGAGGATCCAAAATCTGGATGCCATCCCTCTTAATTGCCTCGGTCAGTTCTCCTTCCTTATCTCTAATAGTCAGACAAGCTAACTTCTCCAATATCATAGCAAATGGTAACAGCACAGAAGTGGCGAATATATTAAAGGCAGTATGCATTACAGCGATTCCTGCTGCATTTGCCGCTTCCTCCATAAAGGTAAAGGAAACAACTGCATGAATAGCATAAAAGAATACCATAAATAAAGCAGTACCCATTACATTAAAATACAGATGTATCAAAGCAGCCCTTTTTGCATTTCGACTGGCACCTATAGAAGAAAGCATAGCCGTAATACAGGTTCCAATATTCTGCCCCATAATAATAGGAATAGCTGTTGCATAGCTTACGGTTCCCGTAATACAGAGTGCCTGCAAAATACCCACCGATGCAGAGGAAGACTGGATAATTGCCGTTAGAATAGCTCCTGCCAGCAGTCCCAGAATAGGATTGGAAAATGCAGTTAGTATACTGGTAAACTCAGGCACCTCTGCCAACGGCTTTACTGCTCCTGACATGGTTTCCATACCAAACATCAATACAGCAAATCCCACCAGAATATTTCCTATATTTTTTAACTGCTCCTTTTTGGAAAACATCACAAAAGCTATACCAACAATAGCAAAAAGAGGAGAAAAGGAAGTCGGCTTTAACAAACGTACAAAAAAACTGTCTCCCTCTATTCCTGATAAACTTAAAATCCATGAGGTAGCTGTGGTACCAATATTGGCACCCATAATAATCCCTACTGCCTGAGACAGCTTCATAATCCCTGAGTTTACGAAGCCAACCACCATAACCGTAGTGGCTGAGGAGGACTGTATAACCGCTGTCACCCCGGCTCCAAGCAAAACTGCTTTCATCTTGTTAGACGTCAGTTTCTCCAGTATCTGTTCCAGACGTCCACCTGATGCTTTAGACAGTCCGCTTCCCATGACCTCCATTCCATAAAGAAATAGAGCCAGACCGCCTATCATTTCCAGTAATCCAAAAAAATCCATAATCCGCTCCTCCAGCATAAGAAAATTTTAATACAAATTTCACTTCCTCTATTCTACAACACTATTGTAAAAAGAAAAATATATTAATGTAAAATTTATGTAAAATTTTGACTTTTTTCTAAAGGAAAAGACTAAAATCTTTTACAGCAGTCTGGATTTCCCTATATCCCCTGTCTCCTGAAACAGCTCCCACTCTCCGATATTTACTGCATGATCTGCAATTTTTTCCAAATATTTGGCAATCATCAGTACATCAATACATTCATCTGCATTTTTCGTCTCTTTTTTCAGATACTCAATTAAGTCCTCTTTTACACTGCTAAACAGATTGTCCACCACATCATCCCGGTCTATTACCTCTGCTGCCGACGCCCTATCCCTGTTGATAAAAGCCTTTACTGCATCCCGGAACATTTCCAAAGTTTCCTCTATCATAGGATTCACATGTGCTGAATAGGTTGTCAAATCATTCATGTTCAGCCTTAACATAAGCTCTGCCATGTCTGCTACATGGTCACCGGCACGCTCAATGTCTGTCACTACCTTAAGTACAGCAGTTACGATTCGCAAATCTCTGGCTACCGGCTGCTGTCTGGTCAGGATAGAGAGACAACGGGATTCAATATTTCTTTCCACATCCGAAATCGCCCGATCCATCTCCATAATTTTTCTTATCCTGTCTGCGTCTTTCTCTTCCAGTGCCCGAAACAGCCCTTTATAGGTTTTTTCTACCTGAAGGCTCATCTCTGCCACATTCTCTTTTAACTCTTCCAGCTCATGTTCAAAGGTTATCCTGGGTGACATGATTATCTTCCTTTCTTGTAATTATTCTTCCATCGTAACTGTTCAGTACCCTTACCGTTACGAGGCAAAAATCCATGAAAATTACCTACAGCGATGGGATGTTTGCTCGTTACCACTACGTTTTCCTATGGTCAGCACAGTCAGTGTGCAGACCTACTGAATAGTTATCTTCCATCCTGATTATTCCGTACCTTATCCAAATCTTCCTGTAATATAATCCTCTGTTCGCTTGTCCTTTGGCCGGGAAAAAATATTTTCTGTGGCATCAAACTCTACTACCTGCCCCATTAAAAAGAAGGCAGTATCATCAGAAACTCTGGCGGCCTGCTGCATATTGTGCGTCACGACTACCACCGTATATTTTTTCTTTAATTCTTCCATCAGTTCTTCAATCTTCAGTGTAGAAATGGGATCCAATGCCGAAGTAGGCTCATCCATCAGCAATACCTCCGGCTCTACTGCCAAGGCTCTGGCAATACACAGCCTCTGCTGCTGCCCTCCGGACAGTCCCAAAGCTGATTTTTTTAACCTATCCTTTACCTCATCAAAAATAGCAGCTCCTCTTAGGCTGGTTTCTACGATTTCGTCCAGCTTTGCCTTATTTTTCATGCCATGAATCCGAGGTCCATAGGCAATATTATCATAAATACTCATAGGAAAGGGATTGGGCTGCTGAAAAACCATACCAACTTTTTTCCGAAGCAGCGTAGTATCTACCTTTGAATCGTAAATATTCTCTCCATCCAGCATCACACTTCCCTCTATACGAACGCAGTCCACCAAATCATTCATTCGGTTCAGACTTTTTAAAAAGGTAGACTTACCGCAGCCTGAAGGTCCAATTAAGGCAGTAACTGCGTTAGACCTAATATCCATATTTATCTCTTTTAAGGCATGATTATCCCCATAATATAGATTCAGCTGCCTTGCACTAATCTTACTTTTCTCCCTATCTGTTTCCATAGTCTTCCCTGTTTCCTTCCCAAATCTATTTTATCCATTTCCTACTTCCCATCCTTAAGCGGATTCTGTTAAAACGGTTCTTCGCAGGATATTTTCCTGCTGTCCTTACTTATTTCTGCTCACATCCAGTCTTTTGGTCAGATATTTCGTCAGAAAATTAATGCCCAGAACAATCAGCAGCAATACTGCAGCAATTCCAAAGGCTACCTCATATTCTGCTTTTGCCATACTAAGATATAGCTGAATAGTCAGCGTTCCCCCTGATTCCATAATTTTATTCAGTAGCCCTATTCCCGCCTGAGGAAGCAGATAGCCGCTTCCAGCAGTAAAAAGCAGAGCTGCTGATTCTCCTACAATCCTTCCAATTGCCAGAATAATCCCGGTAATAATTCCCGGCATAGCTGAAGGCAGAAGAATAGTCCGAATCATATACCATTTGGTAGCTCCTATTCCCAAAGCACCGAAACGATAGCTGTTAGGTACCGTTTTCAACGCTTCCTGGGTGTTTCTTGTAATCAAAGGCAATATCATCAGTGTCAACGTCAGAGTTCCTGTCAGAATAGAATAACCCAAGCCTAAGGTATTTCCAAAAAATACCATACCAAACAATCCAAAAATAATCGAAGGAATACCCGACAGAGTCTCTGTCGTAAACTCTATCAGTCTTACCAATCTGCCCGGTTTTGCATACTCATTTAGATAGATGGCAGAACAGACACCGATAGGAGTCGCAATCAGCAAAGTCAGTACAATAATATACAGCGTATTTACTATATTTCCAGCAATTCCTACCGTTCCTTCCAAGGCACTGGTGACGGTAGTTAAAAACTTCCAGTTGACAGAAGAAATTCCCTTTACAAACACATAGCCTATAATTCCTGCTACCAGTAAAAGGGAACAGGCTACCGACAGGTAAATCAATCCCTTCAGCAACTCATCTGATATTCTCTTTTTTCCCATAGTAAGGCTGTTTTTCTTTGTTTCTGCTGCCATAACAGCATCTGCTGCAAATGCATTAGTCATGATTGTGTTCTCCCTTCTTCAGGATTCTGGTCAGACTGATATTAATAAACATAATAAAAGCAAAGAGTACTAAACCAATAGTAAAAAGTACCTGTCTGTGGGTATCCGCTGCATATCCCATCTCACTTACAATGGCAGTAGTCAAAAAACGTACCGAATTAAAAGGAAGGGGAAGATTGACTGCACTTCCCGAAACCAAACTGATTGCCATAGCCTCTCCAATCGCTCTGCCTACCCCTAATACCACTGCGGTAATAATTCCCGACTTTGCTGCCGGTAATACTACCTTAAAAATAGTCTGGATTTTGGAGGCTCCCAATGCCTCTGAGGCTGCCCGCATATGTATCGGAACTGCCTGAATAGCCGACTGACTAATATTAATTACGGTAGGCAGAATCATAATCGCCAAAACGATAACTGCTGAAATCAGATTGGCTCCTCCGGTAAACCGGTGAGTTTCCGACCCCATAAAAAGCTTCATTTCTAATTTATACATCAGAGGATTCAATATCATCAATCCCAACAAACCGTAAATTACTGAAGGAATCCCTGCCAGCAGCTCCACAGCCGGCTTTACGATAGCTGCTACCCGCTTAGAAGCCATTTCCGATAAAAAAACTGCAGTCAGTACTCCCATCGGCACCCCCAGTAATACAGCCAATGTGGTACCAATCAGTGAAGTAAGGATGATATAAAGGATACCATAGGAAGGCTCTAACGCTCCGGGTGCCCATTTTGTTCCAAACAAAAGTTTGTCTGCCCCTACCTGAAATAAGGCCGGTGTACCATTTATTATCATATATATGGTAATTGATGCCACTGCCATGACTGCAATCAAAGCAGAAACGGTAAAAACAGACTGGGCAGTCTTTTCTGCGGCAGATTTATTTTTGTTGCTTCCCATAATCGTAAGATCTTTTTGGATTTCCATAACCTGATTTTACTCCTTTTTCTTTCTCTTAATCGGGAATGATAAGTCCCACTCCTGAGATAATTGCTTTTCCTTCCTCTGTACCCAGGTAGTTGAAAAATTCCTGAATCAGCTTATTCTGTTCACCAATCTCACCTTTTGTCGCCATAACAAAGGGGCGGCTTAAAAGATAACTGCCTGCCTTAATATTTTCTGCTGTGGGTTCCACTCCATCCAAAGCCACAGTAGATACGGTATTATTGATTACATCCAGAGATACATAGCCGATTGCTCCCGGTACAGAAGCAACCTTAGCCATTACGGTACCTGTACTGTCCAGCTCACTGGCATAGAAGCAGGAATCTCTGATTCCTAAAATCTCCTCAAAGGCATTCCTTGTACCAGAACCAGCCTCCCTGCCAATAACAACCACCGGGAAATTACTTCCCCCTATCTCATGCCAGTATCTGATTTTTCCCTGATAGATATCAATTAACTGTTGTTTAGTTAAAGTCTTCACCGTATTCGTTGGATCTACTACTACTGCTATTCCGTCAATGGCCACAATATTCTCTACAGCTCCGGTCTCCTTCTCGCTCTCCTTTAAAGCTCTGGAAGAATTTCCAATATCTACATTGCCTGCCATTACTGCCTCTACTCCTGCCGAGGAACCGGTAAATTCTGCTGTTACTGTCACACCTGGGTGGGCTGCCATAAAGCTTTCAGCCAAAGCATTTGCCAGCTTTTCCATAGAGGTACTGCCTGACATGGAAATATTTCCTTTTCCCTCACCCTGTATAGCATCTGTTGATTGGCTTTCTTCCCCGGCTGCTGTCACTTTCTGCTTCCCGCAACCGATAAAAGAACCCATAATAAACATTATTGCTCCCATCCATGCTATCATCTTCCATATACTTTTTTTCATAAATTTTCACCTCATTAACCATCGTTGCAAACCGATGTTTCATACTTGAAGTTTAGCATAGAATTTTTTCTCTAAATATCACATCCGAGTAATTTATATGTAAGATATTTGTAAAATGTTATTCTTTGTAGCATACAAAAAAGAGACAGTCGACACCCTTATGGATATCCTCTGTCTCTTTTTTCTTTTTCTTCTGTCTTAAGATTACCTTATGCAATCTTTCCCTTTGCTATCTCAGCCAGCGCAGTGAAACCTTCTGCATCATTAACTGCCATTTCAGCCAGCATCTTTCTGTTAATTTCAACGCCTGCCAGCTTCAGTCCATACATAAACTTACTGTAGGACAGACCATTCATTCTCGCTGCAGCTTTGATACGTGCAATCCACAGCTGTCTGAACTGACGCTTTCTCTCTTTTCTTCCTGCTTAGGCGGTTGCCAATGCTCTCATCACGGACTGCTTTGCTACTCTATACTGCTTCGATCTTGCTCCTCTGTAGCCCTTTGCAAGCTTTAATACCCTGTTATGTTTCTTTCTGGCGTTCATTCCACCCTTAATTCTTGCCATCTCTTATATCCTGCTACTAAAAACATATACAAAAATGTATATGCCAGATGATTTGCTACAATCTCACGATTTGTAGTTACTGCTTCAATGTGTATGCTTTGGTAGTTACGGATAACACACTACTCACAAGTTCTTGTACACTCCACAGTCGTCAATTCCCGACTAAGCCATCGGTACATTCCTATAAATTCCTTTCCACGATTAGATATAGGACTTCATCTAAATAGCTTTTCCTTTCTTCATATTTTATTTGCCCTTGGTTTTAGGACTTGACCATTGGCCAACTACTACCATCAAGGTTCTACCCTATCGTTAGCAAGGCTGTTTCAACTTGCACTGGTTTTTCTTCCTGTAGTTTTGCCTGCTATTAAGTCAGCACAAACTATGCTCTAATTTTGAGTATATTTACTCAATTTTAATGATATTTATCACTACTTAATCATTCTTCCTTATGACTTATAAATACGGTAATATCTTCTTTATATTCTTAACATTCGTAGCATCTGTAATTGCCGGCTGTCTGAGATTCCTCTTTCTCTTTGCGGATTTTTTTGTCAAGATATGGCGCTTGTAAGCCTTATTTCTTTTTAATTTACCTGTTCCTGTTACTTTAAAACGTTTTGCAGCAGATTTGCTTGTCTTCATTTTCGGCATATCTAATTCCTCCTATACTTAGTGATTTTCTCTATTTTAACTGTACGGTCTAACGCTTTTCAGTTAAAAACATCGTCATGCTCCTGCCCTCTACCTTGGGTGCCTTTTCAATAACTGCTATATCTGAAAGAGCTTCGGCAAAATCATCCAGAATATGTTTGCTGTTTGCCATATGGGCCATCTCACGCCCTCTAAACCGAAGGGTAATCTTTACTTTGTCGCCTTTGGAAATAAATTTTCTGGCTGCATTCATCTTTGTATTTAAATCATTGGTATCAATATTGGGAGAAAGACGAATTTCCTTAATTTCAATCGTTTTCTGCTTCTTTCTGGCTTCCTTTTCCTTCCTCGCCTGCTCATATCTGTACTTTCCATAATCTACAATCTTACATACAGGCGGCTTTGCTGTAGGAGCAATCTTTACCAAATCCAGTCCTGCTTCCTCCGCCAGACGAAAAGCTTCCTTAGAAGACATCACACCAAGCTGCTCCCCACCTTCACCAATAACACGTACCTCTTTGTCTCTAATCTGCTCGTTAATAAATAATTCGCTAATGGCCTTGCCCTCCTCATAAATACAAACATAAAAAAATGGATAGCATAACTATCCACTAAACTCCATATCCTCATTTTTCCCTTTATGATAGGCTCAACCATAATATTATAAGCTGCTTTCAGAGGAAAAACGGAACGATGAACGCCTGACAGCCCAATTGCCCCAGGGTGAGAGTGGATACTCTGCTTGATTGTAGTCTGTAATGAACTATCTTCTCTGCTATCTGTTACAGACTTTGATAGTATATCATAGCATTCTGCAACCGTCAAGAATTTTTTCTGATTTCTGTATTATCCATGTAACAGTAGAAAAAGGGTACTTTTCACACGACACCACGCACTCTGCTGTGGGGTGTGGAAAGAACATATAAATTCAGCCAATGCCCGTTACCCTTTACAGGTAGCTGGCTGATGTGTGAATGGTAACAGAAAAAGCACAGCCTTGTCGGCCATGCCTTCTGATACAGGATGTCTGTCTATCCTTCTGTTTCTATCTTTCCTTAAATGTAGCACAGGCTGTTTCCCGGCAGTCGTCTGCACCACTGCCTGTAATATCCACATGCTCCGCATAGCATTTATAATTACTGTTATACATACATTTTGTTGCCTCGCAATCGATGCTAATCGTCTTGCCGGGATGCTCCAATGCACTGGTATAAGAGTCGCCTCTCCTCTCACTAAAGCTCTCACAACAGGTTTCTCCACTGCTGTTTGCCTGGCTGCCCCCTACCATAATATCTCCTTTGCAGCAACATAAATTCTTATTATAGACACAACTGTCTACGGTACAATCTAACTGAGCCATCTTCTAACCTCCTGTTTACCTCTTATGACATTAATCGCTACATACATGGTACCAAAGCTTAGTATGGCTCATTTTAAAAAAATCATTCAA
>JAFXJR010000065.1 GCA_017532145.1 Lachnospiraceae bacterium
CCTGAGTCAATACACTAGATCTGGCACTGCAGCTTCCATCCTTTTTCCGCTCCACCGGCACTATATCCGACTTATCTGTAAACTCCCCATCCAACAGATTAATCACTGCATCATCCTTATTGACTGTCCCTGTCATCCGTAGTTCTTTTCTAAGCCTTTCATTAATTTCCTCCGGTGTCAGTTCTTCCTCAGCCTTAATCATAGGATCTGTCACATGATAATACAGCAGGGCTGCGGGTACTACCTCCTTTTTCGGATGCTTTTTTCGCTCTATTTCCAAAGCCGCATTCATATAAGTAACCAACTGTAACTCCAGTCCATAGTATACTGCTGCCAAATCAAATCTCCGTTTTCCCGACTTATAGTCGATAATCTTCACATAGACCCGATCCTCCTTCTCACAGGT
This sequence comes from Lachnospiraceae bacterium, assembly GCA_017532145.1. GTDB lineage: Bacteria > Bacillota > Clostridia > Lachnospirales > Lachnospiraceae > Kineothrix. The sequence goes on from JAFXJR010000065.1 coordinate 407, forward strand.
ATCAATCCGATCAATCCTTCCCTGGAGGCGCATCCTTTCCCTTCCTGACAAAGCCAGATCTACTCTCTCCAATTCCCTCGTCATGGAAAAGGACAATTCAAATTTTTCCGGCAAAAAGCTTCCCTTCTTTAGCTGATACTGTAGGGTCACTACTGCTCTTTTTAAGATACGGTGCATCCTTTTAATGGCATATTCGTTTCTGGCTGTACTATAAAGTACTGTCTGTCCATAGGCTGCTGTATAGGCCTCCAAAGCTTCCCCTAGCAGTTCTTCTGCGATTTGCTCTGTAAAATCAAACCAGGTATAGCCCTGTTCTCTCAGCTTATCCCCAAACAACTCCAACACACCATGAAACACATTTCCCATGTCTACCGATTGAAAACCATATTCCTCCCTTTCCTTTAAAGACAAGCCATACTGTAAAAAATGGGCATAGGCACAGGAGGCATATTTTTCCAGTCTGCTCACACTGCCAGCCAACAAACTTCCATATAACAGCTTTGCAATTTCTCTTCCTAAGGGATGATTCCTGTAACGATAAAAGGCTGCCTCCTTTAATCGCTCTGCCTCCTGTGCAAATTCTGGATCTTCTCTGTAAATATGATAGAGCGTAAACAGCTTTTTCTCCTCTTTCTCCTCCATATTACCTGCTGCATAGCCCCTCAGCATATCTGTTAAATATCCCAATCCAGACCGTTTTGTCTTAATCTGCTCTTCCAAACCTCTTAGCTCCGGCTTCCGAATCCGAATATCGGGAAAAAGCTTATGCATGGTATCAATCAAATAGGCTGGTCTGACACTTTTTCCCTCATTATTCACTTGACAATAGGAAAGGAATAGATATTGGGAAGGCTTGGTCATATTCAAATACAGATATAACCTTTGAATATACATCTGCTGACGAGGGGTAGGTGCCAGTTCATAGGAAGATTCCTGTAAAAACTCCCGGTCAATATCAGAGATAAGCCCTCCCTTTCCTGCATTCTTTGGAATATTGCCATCATTCATTCCTACAAAGAAAAGAGCCTTAATCTCTTTTAAACGGGTTCTTTCAATGTCTCCTACCAGTACCCTGTCCACATTTTGAGGAATGGTACCCACTTCAATTTCTCCAAAACCAGCATCCAGAATATCTGCAAATTCCTTAGCACTCATTTTTTCTTCAGCAAGCAATGCATACATCTGATCCAGCAGTTCCATAACCAGTCTGTAAATCTGTCCGTATTCTCTGGCTCTGGAAAGCTGATTATCCTCCTCAAACATTCTCTCATAGACTGCCAGCTTCTCCTGCACCTTGTTTTCTGTAATAAAGCGGTACAGCATCTTAATCCGCTCTCCTGCTGTCCCTTTATTTTTTTCCATCAAAGGAGCAAGCTGTTCCAACAGACGTCTGCGCAGTCCATTAAAGCCTTCCAATTCCTCTGCTCCTTCCTCCGGTACAGCGGTAAAAGGAGAAAGCCATTTTCGTTTTCTATCAATTCCATAGGCCAATACATAGTTTTCCAGCCGGTCGGTATCCTCCCTGTCAAAACCGGTCAGTCCACTTCTCAGATAATGGAATACACTGCGATAGGAGAAATCCTCCCTTACCAGCTTTAATGCACTTCTAATATATTCAATAAAGGGATTGAGCAAAATTCCTCTGGTTCTATCCAAAAAGACAGGAATCCCAAACTGCCTGGCTTCCATCTCAATATGACCAGCATAGGCTTCCATATCTCCCGTCACCACTGCCATATCCCGATAGCAGTAATCTTCCTCTTGAATCAACTCCTGCATACGGATAAAGACCTGGCGAATCTCCTCTCCTGGCGAAGAGGCCTCTATTAAATGGATGGCATTTCCTTTCTCCTGACAGACCCGTAGAGGATATTGGAAAAGATGGCTTTCCAAATGCTGAAGCTGGCGGCTTCCTGTAAATCGGGGAAGCTCCTCCCCGTCCTTCTTCCGCAGAAAAAACGCATCGCCTAATGGTACATTTACTTCCTCAGCCAGCTTTTTCAGACCTGCTGCCGTCTTTTTACTCAAATAAAACAGCTTCTGTTCCCCATCGGGAATATAAGGCTGCTGCTCACCACTGTCCATAACAACGGTTACAATTACCTCTCCTGCTAGTTCCATAAGCTTTTGAATCAAACGATTCTGGATAGGTGTAAATCCGGTAAAGCCATCAAAAGCAACTACACTGTTCTGAATCAGTCTGGATTTTGGCAGTACCCGGCACAGCAACTCTAACCGTTCTTCTGTCGTTACATATTTATCCTGAATAAATGCCAGAAAATGCTTGTATAAAATACCTAAATCCTTCAGCTTATAGTGAAGAGCGCTCCGTCTTTTGGCATACTCTGTCAGTTCCTCTAATTCCTGAAGTCCTATTCCATACTGCATAAATTCAGAAATAGCTGATTTAACCTCATGAATATAGCCAATTTTATTCAGATTGCTGCCAATCACCGGCATCTGCTGGCTGATTTCCTCAGCTACTCTTCTAAGAATCAGGCTCTTTCCTGTATCATCCAGCACCAGTCGGTCATCCCCTCCTACCTCCTCTAAAATTCGATGGGAAAGCCTGCCAAAGCTTAGTACATCAATATTCATAATCCCCCTGTTTGGATGTGCTTTGACTAAATCCATCTGGGTCTGCATGGTAAACTGGTCGGGTACAATAATAAAAAAGTTAGTATCTGGCTGGGCAATCGCCCGTTCTACTATCTCCTGATGTAAGGCAGTACTTTTGCCTGAACCCGAAGGACCAAAATAGAATCTTAATGACATATATGACCCCTTTCATTTGTTGCAGGCTTCTTCTACTGCCTTTAGACAGTGAGAGAAGCCCTATCCATTGTAGTTGTTTGGTAACTATTCAGTAGAGAAAACTGTCTGGAACTTATATGGGAATAAAATCCATCAGTTCCTTTACTGAACTAAAAATCAAATGGGGTTTTATCTGTGTCTGTTCCACATCCTCCAATCTGGTCTCACCGCTTAACACCAGCACACTGGTCAACCCATTATTTCGTCCTGCAGCTATATCAGTATACAGCCTATCCCCCACCATGGCCACCTTCTTTCTCTCTGTACCAGTTCTTTCCAACAGATAGTCGATAATATCTCCATTAGGCTTACCGATAATCCGATCCGGCCACCTGCCAGCAGACGCATGAATAAAAGCATGAATAGCTCCTATATCCGGAATAAAGCCCGTTTCTGTAGGACAATTATAATCGGGATGTGTCCCAATATAAGGAATCCCTTGTCTGACCAAATCACAGATTCTGCACATCTTCTGATAATCCAGAGAAGTATCAAAGGCAGTCACTGCCACTTCTGCCCCTTCCTCTGACAAAGGGATACCGGCTTCTTCAAACTCTCTTTTGAGAATCGGATTTCCCAAAAGAAATACTTTTTTATTCAGATACTGCTTTTTTAGATAATGTATAGTGGCCTGCCCGGAGGTAATTACCTGCTTCTGCTCTATACTCAATCCCATCCTTTCCAGCTTTTCTACATAAGCTAAAGGACTTTTAGAAGAATTATTTGTTAAGAAAATATAGGTTTTTCCTGCCCTTTTCAGTTTTTCCAAAAATTCCCTTGCTCCCTCAATCCACTGCTCTCCCAGATAAATCGTACCATCCATATCCAGTGCATAACATTCTATCTCTTTTAATAATCCCTTGCTGTCTTCATTAATTACCATACTACCGCCATCCTATCTTACTTAACTATCCTGTTTTACTCAGTACACCAAATATTAATTCACTGACATCTTGACTGGTCTGTGAATAGGGTTCACCACGCAGTAGGGTTCACCACTTAACACAGAACAAATCTGCACTCCGCTTGAAGTGTTCAACTCCTTGAATCCGGTTAAATCTGTAGTTTTTACCACTCATCAAACAAAATCATAACTTTATAGTTGTTTTTTAGTTATTTATTATGTTGTTTTTCAAAAATTATATCATGTCTTATGCACAAACACAAGTTCTATTTTTTCTTTTTGATTATAAAATTTCTTTATACACCCTTAATACATTTTTATAAAAAATCTTTTCTAATGTTTCCTGCCTTAAGCCCTGCTCCTCCAAAAGTCGAACCAGTCTGTCCATATAGGAGTAGTCCGGCAGCTCTGCATGGGTGGGGATTCCATCAAAATCGCCGCCCAGCCCCAAACATTCTTCTCCTCCCACATTAAGGATATGGCTGATATGGCGGTTCAAAGCCTCCAATGTTCCCGGATTGGGCTGTCCTTTTTGGGGCAAAGTCAGAAAATCTGGACAAAAGTTCAATCCCAAAACCCCACCTCGCTCTGCCAGCTTCTTTATCATATCGTCAGTTAGATTTCTTGCACAGGGACAAATAGCTCTGGCATTAGAATGACTGGCCACAAAGGGCTTAACAGTAGTTTCCAGCACATCATAAAAGCCCTGGTCAGAAAGATGAGAAACATCTACAATCATACCAATACGCTCCATTTCCGCCACCAGTTCCCTTCCCTTTTCAGTAAGACCATCCTCTATTTTGGCTTTGTGATATGGAAAACTCTGGGAAATCCCTGCCTTTGAATCGCAGCTTTTCTCCTGCTGAGAAAATTCCTCAGGATTCCATGCAGGAAAGCCTATTTCATTTGGATAGTTCCAGGTCAGTGTCATCATTCTCACACCCAAGCGATAAAGATTTCTCAGCTGAGCTAGACTTCCCTTACAGACACCTCCCTCCTCTATAGTCAACAGAGCGGAAATGCGTCCTTCTTTTTCGTTTTTTTCTATATCCTGATAACAGAAAACAGGACCGATTCGATGAACATGGGTCTCCAGCTCCTGATAATATAAATCTGCCATTTCCAAAGCCTCTTCTAAAGGATTATCTACCTTCTTCTGATGGATAAACAAGGCAAAATTTTGTAACAATGCACCTCCAGCCTCCAGCTTTTCCAAATCAATATGACCTTGATTTTTATCCAGTCCCTCTTTCTTTCCCAGCTTTTTCTTTTGATACAACTCGGAAATTGTATCACAATGCATATCAACTATCTTCATTTTCTCCATTTTCTCCTTCCTTCAGCTTATTCCCTTATCAATAACTATCCTATTCTTAATACATCGGATAATTAATCACTGATGGAAATTTAACATCTTTGATGTCTGTCTTTCCATAGTACCTATTTTCCTATAAAAAAATTGTCCTGCTCTCCTTATCCGGGCAACTTCCCCTAGATAAAGCAAGCAGGACAGTTTATTATTCTATGCAACCACCTTAAAAAACTCTCAGATATATCAGCTGGAAAGTGTTAAACACACTCTAAACAGATACCACCAGGAAGTCTCCACTTCGTACTTCGTGTATTCACTGATTTTCTAACGCCCATCCCTCCAAATCAGGTTACGCCACTGATGGATTTCATCCTCTCTTAAAAATCCATTTGAAGTCCCTATAAATCCAACTTTATAGGAAGCAAAAAGCAAGGCATTCTTAATCGCATAAACAGCATCATGAGTAATATTATAAAAATGAAGAAAACAGGAAAACAAGGCATTTCCGGCACCTACCGTACTTACCACCTCATGAGTCTTTACCGTATCATAGTGGGCAATAATATTTTTATGCTTATCATAAAGAATGACACCATTACTTCCCTGTCCCAAAATCATAATGGTGGGACGATACTTTACTGCCAAGGACTTAACAAATTCATAGGGTTCTTCAATCAGATAGTCGTCACTCACATAAAGGATGTCTGCGGCTCTTAAAAATTCTTCATTATAGCACACCTTTTCTTCACGATACTGTCTGAGATTTACGGCAATGGGCTTTCGCAGTTCCTTTCCGATTTGCATAAGAGGACGACAGAAATTGGTATTAGATACCACCAGCATCTCTGCCCTGGCAGCCCTGTCCCAAAAGATGTCCAAATAGTAAGGAACATCTCTAATATCCTTTATATCCTCGAAAATCTGCTGCTTGCGGCTATTATCATAAAGTACTACAGCAGTGGGAGTGTCCTTAAGCCGGGGTAATACATAATCCGTCACCAGCTTTACCTCACAGCCCGGAGGATTAATCAACTCCATCCCTTCATCCTTGCCTATCATGGTCATAAAATCCACAGAGTTGCCCAGCCACTGCAGAGCCAGAGATTCATTATAGGCATCTCCTCCCACACTGGTAAAAATCGTGTCAGGCTTTACCGTCACACCTGTGTATTCTAACGGAATACTATCCACCCTAACAATAGTCTCCTTCTGCACAATTCCCGCCACCATAAATTTGCCCATCCGGCCTTCCTCCTGTTTTCTCTTAATTACAGATAGTATATCGAAAGCAGACTAATATGACAAGAAATTTCTTCCATTTATTTGCCTGTTTTCCTCACTGGTGTATAATAAGTGCAGAAAGGAGAAATAGCCTATGAAAGAACAATTATATACCATCCCTCTGAACGATGCCATGAATGCCAATGAGGAATGCCCCTTCTGCTTTATTGAACGAAATGTAGAGCAGGATTTACTGGATTTTACTCTGGGTTCAGGCTCCTCCTATATGGAAAGCGATATTCGTGAGATGACCGACCAATTTGGCTTTTGCCGAACCCATTTTAAGAAAATGTTTGACTATGGCAACACTCTTGGCAATGGCTGGATTTTAAAGACTCACTATATGCGTATCAATCAGGAGATGATTGACCAGTTTAGTCATTTTTCTCCCCGGAAAACCTCCCTTATGGGGAAATTCAGGAAAAATCCGGAAGCTGTCAATCCTATTACTGCCTGGATAAGGGAAAAAGAAAAGTCCTGCTATATCTGCCATCGTTATGAAGATACCTATTCCCGTTATCTGGATACCTTTTTTGTTATGTATAAAAAAGATACCTCCTTTGGAGAAAAAATACAAAATAGTAAGGGCTTTTGCCTCCACCATTTTGCCGATTTGTGTCAGGCAGCAGAGGACAAACTTGGGGATAAAGAAAAATCTGTTTTTTTTCCCATGCTCTTTGACCTTATGGAAAAAAATATGCAGCGTCTTAGCGAGGATGTATCCTGGCTGGTGGAAAAATTCGACTACCGCAATAAGGATGCAGACTGGAAGAACTCCAGGGATGCCATCCAGAGAGGAATGCAGAAGCTTAAGGGTGGATATCCTGCTGATCCACCATATCAAATGAATAAATGATGACAAAAAAAATTTTTTTCTACATATTCTCTTTTCATTTTGGCAAAATAGTATTAATATATTCCTATACTAAGAAAGTGAAAGGAGTACCTATATGGCTGGAAAATTGAGTAAATTTTTGCTGTTTACTGCTGCAGCAGGTGCCGCTGCTGCGGGAGCTTATTATTATTTACAGAATAAGAATGCTTCCAAATATGACGATCTGGATGAAGATGACGATTTTGACGACTTTAGTGACGATTTGGATGAGGATGATGATGACGACAGCTCACGCAGCTATGTTGACCTGAATCCTGATAAAGTTGTAGAAACAGTAATTCATGCAGCTGAGGATTGCGGATGTGGCTGCGGAGGCTGCCATGCTGCCGATGACGAAACAGAGGAAGCTGAAATCACCGAAACTGCTGAGACTGCCCAGGACACCAAGGTGGACACCGATAAAAAGACAGATGTAAAAAAGGAAGCCGAAAATAAAGCGACCTCTGGTACTGACAGCAGTAATACGGATAAATAACACTGACTGTACTGGTACAGAAATTTCAACTTATGGCTAACACGATTAATAAGTAAATATCAGAACAGAAGAAAAACTCCCAAAATACAAGCGAAGAAAAAGCTAAGATAAAAAAACATAAAAAAGAAAAAGCAGAGAATCCGATTCCTGCTTTTTCTTTTTTGGCCATATTGACAATATGTCAAAATAGATATTCATAACCTCACCATCAGTGATTTTGATAGATTTTTGCATGGTAACGGTGAAGGTACTGAACAGTTAACCTATGTTTGATTATTCTGTCTGCGCATTCCCTGCATTCTTCATCCTAATCTGCATCTTAATTTGCTCCTTTAAATCCCTGGCCTTTTCCTTCATTCTGGGACTGGTAGTGGGGGAAGCAATAATCATGGATATCAGCTTGGAAGCTACATCATACTGACCAAATTTGGCAGCCGTTACAGAAATAACATAGTCTACCGTAGCTTCATCCATACCACACATTGGAAAACTTTCTGTCTGTCTTGCTGCTAAAAAGCCATCTAAAGCATTTTTTAAAAATTCATTCTCCTCTGCCTCTATCTGCTGCTTCTTTTCCTCATAATCATCATCTTCTACATCCAGATTTTCTGCCTTTCCTCTCAGCAGCCAGGCTGTCTTCAAACAGATATATGCCTTCTCACTGGACTTTGCCAGCTTTACAATAGCATTGGCCAAAGCCAGCTTATATCTCTCCAATGCTTCATCATAGGTATAGATATCCTTAACCTCAGAAATAGGCTTAAACTGTGCAGAAATCGTTTCCTTAATCCTCTTTGCCTGCGGTGAGGTGATGCTCTTAAAGAATCGGCTTAATGTGGTATAACCACATCGGGGACACATAATCACATCATACTTTAATATATCTACCTGCTCATATCTGGGACGCAAATCAGAATCTGCACCAACCATCTTTACTTTTCCTACCTTAATTGTTCTCGCCTTAAATTCCTTATCACAAATAGGACAGGTCTGGCTCTTATCAAACAGATAATCCTGCTCCTGCATTACAGGAGCCTCTTCCTCCCCCTCTTCCTTTTTCTTCGGCTGATCATACAGTTCCATGCCCTCTAAGCCACCCAATCCAAACTGCTCTAATCCAGATAATAATCCAGCCATACTCAACCCTCCAACGTATTTTACTTTCTTTTTATTTTATCGGTTACTTTTTATTTTTTATTATCCCATTTCATTTCTGTTTTCCCTTTGTATCCTTTATACAGCAACTATTTGGGTAAATGATAAGAGCTTTTTAATGATACAATTCTGTTAAATACCGGTGCTCCCGGCCGGGAATCCTTACTGTCCACACAGAAATATCCCTGCCTTACAAACTGGAAGCTTTCATAAGCCTGTGCATCGGCAAGAGCAGGCTCCAGATAACATTCCTGAAGTACAGTAAGAGAATTAGGATTCAGGTTCAGAGAGCCATCCTCATTGTAGACTCCCTTTTCTTCATCAATAATATTTTCATAGAGTCTGACCTCTGCCTTAACAGCTTCCTTTGCAGGAACCCAGTGAATTGTTCCCTTTACCTTTCTGGCATTAAAACCAGAGCCGCATTTTGTCTCCGGGTCATAGGTACAATGTACCTCCACTACTTTGCCAGTCTCATCCTTTACACAGCCTGTGCAGGTGACAAAATACGCATTCATCAGCCTCACTTCATTCCCCGGATAGAGGCGGAAATATTTCTTAGGAGGCTCTTCCATAAAGTCGTCTCTATCAATATACAGTTCTCTGCCAAAGGGTACCTGTCGACTGCCCATGGCTTCATTTTCCAGATTATTGGCTATGGTGAGCAGCTCAGTCTGATCCTCCGGATAATTATCGATAATCAGCTTAACCGGATCCAATGCAGCCATCATCCTGGGACGCTTCAGCTTTAAATCTTCTCTAATACAATATTCCAGCATGGCATAGTCTACCGAGGAATTGCTCTTGGATACTCCACATAAGTCCACAAATAGTTTAATCGATTCCGGTGTAAAGCCCCGCCTTCTCAGTGCGGCAATAGATACCAGCCGTGGGTCATCCCAACCGTCTACAATTCCTTCCTCCACCAGCTTCTTAATATAACGCTTCCCTGTTACCACGTTGGTCAAATACAGCTTGGCAAACTCAATCTGCTTCGGTGGATGGGGGTACTCCAGCTCCTGTACCACCCAATCATACAGCGGTCTGTGATCTTCAAATTCCAGAGTACAGATAGAGTGAGTAATCCCTTCAATGGCATCTTCTATTGGATGGGCAAAATCATACATGGGATAGATACACCATTTATCCCCTGTATTATGATGAGTCATACGTGCCACACGGTAGATAATGGGGTCTCTCATATTAATATTGGGGGACTTCATGTCTATCTTTGCACGGAGTACCTTTTCTCCATCCTGATATTCACCGTTTTTCATCCCTTCAAACAGCTCCAGATTTTCTTCTATGCTTCTGTCTCTGTTAGGGTCATCCTTTCCCGGCTCTGTCAGCGTTCCTCTGTACTCTCTCATCTGCTCTGCGGTCAAATCAGACACATAGGCTTTTCCTTTTTTAATCAGTCTGACTGCACATTCATACATTTCATCAAAATAATCAGAAGCAAAAAACAGCCTGTCCTCCCAGTCTGCTCCCAACCAGGCAATATCTGCCTTAATCGACTCCACATACTCTGTCTTTTCTTTGGTAGGATTGGTATCATCAAACCTCATGTTGAACTTACCATTGTATTCCTGAGCCAGTCCATAGTTTAACAGGATACTCTTTGCGTGTCCAATATGCAGATATCCATTGGGTTCCGGTGGAAATCGGGTATGTACCTGGTCACAAACTCCCTCTGCCAAATCCTTATCAATAATCTGCTGTATAAAATTTCTGGAAACAACCCCCTTTTCTTCCGTCATTTCCATATTCATCTTCTCACTCATAACCATTAGCCTGCCTTATCCTGCAGACCTACCTCCTCTATTTTAATGCCTTAACACTAATATTAGCACAAAAAATATAAATAATAAAGAGTTTTATGCCTTGAACTCATACAAAAAATCTGCCGGACTCCTAAAATTCCCGCAGTATTTCTGTTTTACTTTTATTTTTACTTTCTGTTTTCTTTCCTGGATAAGCCTCCGGTCACAGAGTCGGGTGCTTCCCCTCTGTGTATTTCCATTGGGTAAAGCTTCCCGAACTTTGCTCCTCTATATTCTCAACCCTTTTACCTGTGACATATTCCTACCACCTGAGAAACAGCACTTACTGATAAGCAGTACTTATTCGGAAATGGTACTCTCATTCACAGGCTGTATTCTATCAAAAAAGAAGCTTCTGTGCCGCAGAAGGGAAAAATTGGCTCGAAAAATGGAAAAAACAGTTATATTTCTCCCAATAAGAGGACGGTATTTACACAAAACAGCCCTGCCTCCTGCGTAATCACTAAGCTGCCTCCATATTTCTCGACTACCTTCCTTGCATTAGCCAGACCAATACCATGGTATTCCTTCTTCTCTTTTAGCGTAAGATAACATCCATTCTTTCTGTTTATTCTGCCGGAAAAAGAGTTTTTTATTTCCAGATAGAGAACTCCCTTCTCCAGTTCCAACCGAAATATCAGCATTTTCTTCTCACTGTTTTCCAAAGCCTCCACTGCATTATCCAACAGATTGCTCAACAAAATATTCAAATCGAAGCTGGAACAGAAGGAAGACCTTGGAATATTCAGCTTTAGCGAAATCTCCGCTCCTGTCTTTCTGACCTTCTCCAGTCGATAGTTGAGAATAGCATCTACCTCCTCATTTCCGGTACTTACAATTTCCTGTTCTACAGCCATGGATTGGCACATCTGCTCTATATAAGTAAGCAGCTCCTCTCTTTTTTCTCCCTTTGCAAATTCTTTGATTAAATAAAAATGAGTCTTTAAATCATGACGCAGACTGTGTACCTTTTCTCTGGATTGACTGAGAATCTGCAGCTGATTTTCATACATTTCCACCTTGTCCTCCAGAAACTGATTCTGCCACTTCTCATATAACATTTTCATCAGATTATCAAAAAAGAACAGCATGGTAAAAATCATCACCAACACTACAGTAACTGCCAAAATAATTACCATTCTATTTTCTACCATAGCTCCCATCTGAATCAAAAGCACCATCAGTACAATGCCCTCTACCGGCATAAGTATCATACAAAGATAGTATCTTCTGGGAACAGGTATTTCTTCCTGAAAAATAAAAAACCTTTCCAAAATAACCTGAATCAGAAACAGCCCAAATAACTGTATAGTACTGACCATCATCCCCGGAATTTTCGGCTGTTCCTTCAAAAAAAGCCAAATCAGAGCCTCCGAGCCTATCCGAACGGCAAGAATAAAGCATACTGCCAGCAGCTTCTTCCACAGCTTTTGCTGGTAAGAGCCTACAGCCAGCAACACCATACCCGCAATATGTATCATGAAATCTATCATTTTATTATGGTAAACCCCTGTACAGAAGCAAGCAGCTATCCAATAGATAACCCCTATGAAAAAATTCTTTTGGGGATGCCTGCTTTGTTTTCCCATAAACAAATTCATTATCCTGACGGTTATATAGATGCTAAATACGTTTTCTGCCAACAAAAAAAGCTTTTCCATCTCAGATTCGTACATCCCGCCCATCCTCGCTTTCCTTCACCGCCCTCCTTGCCTGCAGCTTTTCCATTACACTTTTACGGCAACGTTTGCTAACCGGCAGATACTCTCCATTGACCAGCTTAACCTCCTCTTTTCCAAAAGCAAATACATAATCCACATTGATAATAAAGGATTTATGGATTGTCCAAAACCTATTCTCATCCAACTGGCTATTGACATCTGCCATCCTCCCATAAAAATCAATTTCCCCCTGAGTAGTAAACAGACGAATCTTCTTTCCATCACACTGAATATAGATAAGATTGTCCTGAGCAATCTGACAGGTGGATTTTCCTTTCTGATAAGCAAAAAACAGCTTTTTTTCTGAATATAATCTTTGATATAACTTCAGGATGCTGCAGACCTGCTGATAAGTAATGGGTTTGATAAGAAAATCCATGGGTCTGATTTTAAAAAGCTGAATCGCATATTCCTGCTTATGAGAAATAAAGACAATCTGTGTCCTTTCATTCTCCAAATCCTCCCTTAATATATTTCCTACAGTAATTCCATCTGTATCACCTAACTCAATATCCAAAAACAACAGCTGAAAATGCAGCTCCTCCTGCCGAAGTCTTTCTGCCAGCTCCCTTCCTCCCAGAAATACCTCCACTTCCAGCCTCACCTTTTCTGCTTTAGCATAGTCCAACAGATGCCTTTCTATCCCTGCACAAACCTCCATATCATCGTCACAAACTCCTATCGTATACATATCTGTCATCCCCATCCTGTCATTCTTTTCAAAGTAAAAGATGCCCCTTCCAGACAGATAGAAACTTTGTTCCCATCTACTGGAAGAGGCTTCATTTTACTTTAAATCTAAAATTTTTTCAATACTTTTTGTGACTACTTGCCATATTTTGCCTGGAAACGCATCAGCATAGCAGCACACTCTGCTCTGGTTGCTTCACCTTGAGGGTCCATACGGAAAGAAGTCTTTGCTGCATCGTTAGGCTTACCAGTAATCATCTCTACTGCTGTTGCCCATTTCATGTAGTCTACAGCCCATTTACTTACACTCTTCATATCAGTAAAGCTGCTTAAATCCTTCTTGGCACTTACATCATACTTGCATACTCTTGCATACTCATAGAGCATCTTGGCAATCTGCTCACGAGTAATATTGATATCAATTCCATAGGTTCCATCACCCATACCGGATACAATCTTATTTCCATAAGCCCAGATAATCGCATCACTGTACCACTTACCGGCAGGTACATCAGAGAACTTCGCTGTGTAAGCTACCTTAGGTGATCCTGCCATACGGTAGAGTACCGTTGCAAACATGGATCTGCTCAGAGGGCGATCCGGCTGGAACTGCGTACTGCCACCAACAGCTCCCATAATATCGTTGTTATAAACATATTTTACACTTTGATGCTTCCAAGTACCGTTCTGCTCCACATCAGTAAAGAGCCAAGGCTTCTCTACTACCTTCTTCTCCAGTTTAGCCAAAGCAGACTCTAAAGCGGAGATGGCCGATTTAAACTGTGCCTCAGTTGTGGCTGCATTATTTAATACTTTCTTCGCACCAGCTACCTGAGTAGTTACTGCTTTTACCGAAGCATCTGTATATTTCTTGGATGCTGCTGCTTCTTCACCCTGCTTAATTAAACTGTTTAGCTTAGTCTTATATGCACTTAAATCAGGCTGTTCTGTCGGATTGTCTGTGGTGTCCTTCTCTACCAGCTTTGCCAGAACGGATTCTAAAGCAGCGATGGCAGACTTAAACTGTGCCTCAGTTGTGGCTGCATTATTTAGTATATTCTTCGCACTGGCTACCTGAGTAGTTACTGCTTTTACCGAAGCATCTGTATATTTCTCGGATGCTGCTGCATCTTCACCCTGCTTAATCAGGTTGCTTAATTCGGTCTTATAAGCACTCAAATCAGGTGCTTCCTCTACCTTCTCCAGCTGTGCAATCGCAGCTTCAATTGCATCCGCCATAGCATTTACTCTTTCCTGCTCTGTATCAGCCAGGTCACGCACTACTGCTTCTATTGCTGCTTCCACTGCTGAGAAATCCTTATAATCAGAAGGTGTCAGTGCATTTGCTTTTTCAATCGCTGCATCTACTGCACGATAATCTGCCAATACCAGCTCTCCACCAATCTGCTGCAGTCCTGCTAATGCCTGAGACAGATTATCCTGTGCAGTCAGAATATAGCCCATACTCTTATCTTCCTGAGTACCTGCACTTACTGCTTCTACTACAGCTTCTGCTGCTTCACGAGCCTGTGTAAGTGCTTCTAAGGATTCCTGAGTATACACAGCTGTCTTTTCTTCCTCAGCCTGTGCCTGTGCAATTAAAGCTTCTAAAGCAGTCAAATCATAAGGATTGTGGCTCTTAGGCATTCCCAATACCTGCAGTTCCACGATATGGTTTTCCTGTCCACCATTCTGGACACCTTGTGCATAAAGTCTAATATATCTTGCTTCCTTTGCTTTGCCCTGATAGAGTACCTTACCCTCAGCGGACTCCTGATAAACTGCCTCTGTAGGGCTTTGACCTAAACTCATTACATCAGAGGTTCCGGAATAGTATAATACTTCCTTTGTAGCAAAATCTTCATCATTAGATACTACCAATGCTGTATTTTTGTAGGTTCTGCTGTCCTGCCAATAACGATACAGCTTCACTTCTTCAATTAAGCAAGTTTCTCCCAAATCTATGGTGATATAGGAAGGCTTATCTTTACCATCTTTTCCAAAAATACCATAGCTGTTGGTATTGTTTGATACTCCATCTACTGCCTTACTTAACGGACTGCCACTATTTACTACTGTCTCTGTTTCACTAGTATCTAACCAAGCCGCCTCTACATCCTTATTCAGTGCCAGATGCTTTTTAACAGTAGGTACTAATGTCTTGTATGCCGCATAGAGAATATCGTACTGACTATCCATCTGCGCCTTCTCCTCAGAGGCAATCGCTGCTTTTGCATCGGTCAGCTTCTGATCCATACTGGCTGCTGTCCAGGACTCTGTTGTATATAAATCCTTTTCCGACTCTACCTTGGTTACTAACTCAGCTAATGCAGTGGAAGGTACTTCATCATAGCCCAAGCTTTGCGAGTAAACCTTTACATCACTTAAAATACCGTTGACACCATTAGCAATGATATCGTCTTCTGTTACGAAATAAGCCTTATTCTCCGGCTTATAATCAGCATTCTTTACCTCACCATCTACATAAATCTTAATTAATCCGTTGTTTTCTACCACACCGGTCAGAATCGTTTCTGCTTCAGAAGAAAGCACAACATCTGCTGTAGCTTTTGAACCATTATAGGTGAAGTAAGGATGACCTTCTCCATCGATTCCCAGAGCATAGTCGTCGCCCTGCTTTACCAGTACCTTATTTTTGTCGTCTGTCTCTACCTTTGCTGTTACTGCAAAACCATTGTCTCCCAGCATACTGCGTGTAGAAGGACTAATTACTACGTTACTTCCTGTCACTCTATCCGCTTCAGCGATGATATTGTTTATATAATAGGTGGTGTTAATAACACTATTCAAATCGTTCTTAGAACGGTCAGTTGCACCAGTAGTTTCAACCTCTACCTTATCTCCATCGTTTAAGGCAGTTGCCAGTGTCAGGTTAAAGGAACGCAGGTCTGCTATCTTCTCTACTGTAGCCTCTACCTCAGCATCGTTTACCTTTACGGTAAACTGAATATCGTCTGCGAACAGACGTTCACTGGAACGAACCTGAATTACATTTTCTGACTTTACATAAATCTTGTCTAATATCGGTGCTTCCTCATCCGGTGTCTGAGTCAGCTTCCAAATCTGAGTTTCACCAGGCTTTAAGGTGATAGTAACTGTTTCATCCTTCTCAAAGGTTTCCGCAGGCAAAGCTGCTACTTCACCACTGGCTACATAGGAATGCTCTACCGTTACATGATAGGTTCCTTCTTCTGTAACACCGATTGCATCATTTAAAGTAAAGCGCAATTGCTTATCTGC
This sequence comes from Lachnospiraceae bacterium, assembly GCA_017532145.1. GTDB lineage: Bacteria > Bacillota > Clostridia > Lachnospirales > Lachnospiraceae > Kineothrix. Next base: position 16,738 of record JAFXJR010000065.1, read on the forward strand.
ATCATCAGGATTTCTCATAGAGATAATTCCGGATGCTCCATCAAAGCAGGAGAAACCATATGCTTCCTGTGTATCATTAGCAGCAGATGTACTTACACCTCCTGTTAAGGTCGCACTGGAAGAAGGAGTGCCTCCAATCATCTTGGCATTTCTCAGCATGGAGAAATTACCTTCTGCCCACTCCAAAAAGTCTGCATTAATCAGGTATTTCTCTTCATCAAAGATACTATCTGAATAGTACAACTCCCAGAAAGCAGTTCCTCTGGTTCCCTGCATAAACATATAGTTTCTAAACTGCTCTCCATCCATGGAATTTGCTGATATGTCCGTACCCTCTTTTCCATAAATCGGGTCATGATTGTAGACATTTGCCAGAGGGAACTGGAACTGATGCCGCTTAATAAAGTCATAGTATGCTCCATCACGATAAGTCAGCATATTATCCATCTTATTGTTAAGAGTTGCATTCCATCTTTCCCCACGGTCTGCCACACACTGCAGCCATACAGAGTTTGCCCACTGAAGATACCAGGGACTGGGGTTCGTATAACAGGTCAAGGAAATCCACAGCCTATTGATTCCCAGTCTTTCCTCTGCCTCACGAACGTTCTTCATCAGAGTAATCCATTTTTCCCATAAATCTGTGGAATGATAGAAACCATTAGGTCCTCCATACATATGCTTATTGGTCTCACTATAGCCTACTACACCTTCTCCGGAAGAAAATGCACCATACTGACTACCATCAGCAAAACCATCCCACTTCCAGTAGTTTACCTGCCATCTTTCCATCCAGTCAATGACCATTTCCTCAAACTTCTTTACATATCTGTCGTCAGCAACATCAATAGAACCACCAGCTTTGCTTCCGTTTCCAGCGTTCTGAATAACTGTTGCTATATCTCCATGATAATTATATCCTCCTCTGGGACCAATCCATACACCAAAATTAGAACCAAAGTTCTGTACCAGTTCGCTGGAAGGAGTAAGCTCATCTGGAAATTTAGAGTTAAATGCCCAGAAGCCAGTATTATTTACATCTGTTGCTCCATTACGGTCAATACCATCCCTGTCATTCAACTCTCCTGCTGCCTTACGATAAATGTTCCAACCATCATCTACTACATAAGAATCCAATGGACGAACGCCAGTTTTAGACAGATTCTTGTCAACTCCTGCAAAAGCGGCAAAGATGTTTTCATCTGTAATCCTCATCATATTATCATACCAGGAATTGTACTGGATTCTAAACTCTGAAGGAGTTGCAATACTATATATGTAGTCATAAAAATCTGATTGAATCACGTTCTGATCGGTTCCATCACTATGGCTGGCACCCACTACTGTCTGCCAGGATACATATTTACCATCCTGAGTCAACTGATTGTCTCTGGTAAAATCCTTAAAGTTTTTACCCGTCCAATAACGAAGTCTTCCTAAGTTGCTGACAATCTGATTGTCTGCAGCAGGAAATTCAGAACCCATAAACATACCATTGATATAGATGGGCTGACCTAAATTAGCCTTGTGTACATCCATAGCTACTACTCCACCTGCATTGGTAGGAATAGTCCAGGTCTTATCTGTACCTGCTGTTGTTACCAAATGCTCTCCATCAATATAACTGATGCGGGCATCCTGATCTGCCAGCTTAATCTCCAGGAACTTACGCATAAAGTGGTCTCCATCATACATTACCACCTTTTGAGTAATTTCTGCTTCTCCTGACCCAATCGTAACAGGTTTAAAGGTGAAGGTCAGCATCTTTCCCGTTTTCTCTTTATCATTAATTACAGCTTCTGTATCACTTTCTGTAACATTTGCTAAAGTCAGGGCACTGGCTTTAATTGTGTGCTTTTCAGTTACCGTAAAGGAGTCCCACTTTTCCTTATACAGATTCAGTTCTGTACCAGCAGCAAATTTATTTGCCTGAGAGCCTGCGGAAGTAAGTACTTTTAAACCAACATATCTGCCGGTCTGTGCCTCATCAAAAGAAACATAGATATATTCCGGATTACCCGCTGTGGCATAAATTCCATTATAATAAAAAGTACCGGTTTTCTTCAAATTAGCCTGAGTAAACAAATCATCACCGGAAGAATCGCCTACATACAATTCAAAATTTTTAATATTTCCATTAGCATTAGCTCCATCATTACGCGGACGATAACCTAATGTCTGGAAAGAAGTACTATCTGACCCTTCACCTCTATCAATAGTTAAGGTAATGGGCAATGTGCCATTTGTTCCTGTTCCCTGACCATAATTGGAATGATAGTGAGTCTCTGGATTTCCATCAATTAAAGCATCATAACCTCCACCTTCCTGAGTAGAATTGCTACTTCCATCAATACTCCAGCTATCGGTTTTGACACTAGTTAAATCTCCCTCTGCCGGCTCATTCAAATCAGATGCTCCACCCACTGTCTCAAGCACAAATTCTTCGGAATTTGTACCTGGTATAAATTCCGTATCTCCCAGAAGATTTTCAATCTTCGTCGTTGTCAGCTTGTTCCCTGTTTTACTAAAGGTTCTCTTAATCGCACTATTGCCGATTGTTACTGTGTCACCCTCAATACTTGCAGTGACTGTACCGTACCCCTCCTGTGCATAGGATGTTCCGGTTGGTAGCATTGCTCCGAGGCTTCCTGTCAGTACCGCTAAAGCGGTGGCAAGAGCCATAAATTTCGTTCTTTTTTTGACCATGCTCCTACTCCTTCTCTCCTGTCATTTAATAATAGTTACTGGACATTTCCTCTCAGGAGTATCCAAATACTCACTTATCCAGTCTGTATCTCCTGCTTTGCAGCATCTTTATCCCAAATTCGACCAATATAACACTACTCCATCTCCCTCATTTTGGATAAATCTGCCATTAATGATGATACACAGCTTACATAAAGTGCTGTTCAGACACATCCTGCCTAAAGAGGATTCCTGCTTCCACTGCTGTATCAGCTTCACACAGTGTTTACAAGCCAGATTATACTGTTCCCATATGCCCTATGGTGCAGTGATGATTGTTACTACTTTCTATTGATACAGCCGCCCTAACCTTCTCAACTGTAATGATATATTTATAGAAAGTACACCCATATTAGCTATATGATACCCCTTCTTTTTCTTTGATTAAATGTAATATTTTGCTCTTATTTTTTCTCTTTTTCTGTTTTCTTGTAATATTTTGACCAAACTATAAAATGAAATAAAAAAAGAGCCGCTGCAGGCGGGAGAAAGTGGTAGGTGTGCGCCGCCTGCAATGCTCTAAGAATAAAAAAACAAGAAACTCTAAATCCAAGACGTAGCTTACTATAAATTAATGAATATTTATACAACTTGTAAAAAATGCCCTTGAAAATGTAAAAATTTCTATAAAACAGATAATAATTTCCTGTTTTCATTTTATATATAAAAGAATTTTTACCTGGAAGTAATTTTTTTCCATAAAAATTTCCACCATCCCCCGTAACTGTTCTACCGCCCTCTCCAACTGAGAAAACAGTTGGTTATCCTGTGGATTGTACCCATCACAGGGATACTGCATCAACAACTTCAATGCTTGTTTTTTGTAGGTAATCTTTATCTCTACCCTCCGCTCCTCCTGCGGCAGCCTACTCACCATCATTACAGCAAGATCAAAGGCCAGTTCCAGAATCCCACCAATATCCTGTTCAGCAGGAGAAAACTCCGACGGAACCAGTATCTCTCTGGAAAATATAATACCAGACTGCTCCTGCTGCCTGATTTTATGAGAAAGGAAGACATGAAGAAAGGAGTTACCCTGCCTCCTTTTGCCTGCTTCTGCCTCTAACTCTGCGAGCAGACTATCTACATAAGCCTGTAACTCCTCCTTCTTTTCTTTCCTTATATATTGTCTTATACTAACCAAAGCGTTGATATAGCCATGTCTCAGCTTTCGGAAATCCTGCCAGTTTTCCTCTGCAGCTTGTCTCCATATACTTGCTGACTCATCCGGTTTCTTGGTTAGTATATCAGAGAGCATATCTGTATTTTGCAACACTCTTTCCTGAACCTTTTCATTCCTTTGATTATCCTGGATTTCTTGCTCTTGCTGTCCATTTTTTCGTAAAAGAAGGCAGACAATCCCTCCACCCAAAAACAGACCTGATAAAAAAGTACACAAATAAATAATAAGCTCTCCCATTTTCGTTTCCTTACCGCAATTATCTTATCCCAACCTTGCCCCTTCTCCCTGTGTACTGACAGCTGATTTCTAACATAACAGTACTACAGATATTCCTCAACCGATGAAGGTAAAGACAATTGTTGACTTTTAGTATGTTTTATCGCTTCTTATTAACTGTTACCAATCCTCCATATCCAGATACTGCCGCTGAATCAGCTTCTGTCGTTCTTCACTGATACGAAGTTCCTCTCCGTTAGTCAGACGCACCTTACTATGACTTAAAGCCTCCACCTGTTCTAAGTTAACCAGAAACGACTTATGAATACGAAGAAACCGGATAGTCTCACCGGATAGCTTTTCCTCCACCTGATCGAGCTTTCCATAAAAGCTTTCTCTACCATGGGTAGTTACAATTTGAATCGTGCGTCCCTTACTCTCAAAATACAAAATACTGGTCAGACGCACCCTGCAGATACGTTTCTGGTAAGAGTAGCTGAAAAACTTTCCTCCGGAAATAATTCTGTCACAGGCCTGATGAAAAACTTTGCCAAATTCCTCTTCATCTACTGGCTTTTGGAGAAAACGAAAGGTATCCACATCAAAAAGTTGGATGGCATACTCTGTATGGGCTGAAATATAAACCAGTACTGCCTCAGAATTCATCTCCCGCAGCTTCTTTGCAAACTCTATTCCATCCATTTGAGGCATCTCTATATCCAGATAGATGATATCATATTCGTTTCCCTGGCGAATATAGTCCATCAAACTGCCTGCTGAGAAAAAAATATCTGTGTAGACTCTTACTCCTCTTTTTATTCCAGCCCTTATTACCAGCTCCTCAATCTGTGTCGTCATCTGTTGTTCATCATCACATATTGCTACTTTGATCATTGGTAAACTTTCCTTTAGCTTAGGTGGGCGATTTTTCCCCTTTCCCCCTGTCTTCCGATTCTTTTGTACAGCCGGGTACATACTTTTTTTCAAACTCTGCCCCCGGAAGCGGATGGTCGAAATAATACCCCTGTACCAGACGTACCTTCATCCCTTCCAAAATTTGGAACTGCTCCCTGGTTTCAACTCCTTCCACACAGATGCTGACGCCAATAGTCTCTGCCAGTTCTCCCACCATTCGGATAAAAGACTGAGAATAGGCATCCCCTGCCAAATCTTTGACAAAGCTTTGATCCACCTTGATTACGTCAAAGGGTATCTCTCGGATATGGTTTAGGGAGGAATATCCTGTACCAAAATCATCCAGAGCAATCCGAACACCTAACTGCTTTATTCTGCCCAGAATATTCTTCATTCTGTCCATATCATGAATCGCCAGACTTTCTGTTACCTCCAGTGTCAGATTCCTTGGCTTCAGTCCACTTTCCTTTAATACCTCCTCCACAATTTCTGCCATATCCGTCTGCAGAAGTTGAATTACCGAAAGATTTACATTCACCTTAAACTGTGGACAGCCATTGTCGTTCCACTTTTTACAGTATTTACAGGCTTCTCTTAGTACATGATTCCCAATAGGATTGATTAATCCCAGATATTCTGCCAAAGGAATAAATTCATCCGGTGGAATTACCCCCAGTCCCTCACAGTTCCAGCGAATTAACGCTTCTGCCCCCATACAGGGAGTTCCCGGCTTTTTTATATCCACAATGGGCTGAAAATAAATCTGAAATTCCTGATAATCCATAAGAGCCGCATCTCTCATATTCTTTTCCATATCCAGTCTTTTGCCGGGAAATACAGCCAGCTTTCTGGAATAGGTGGTGGCTCTGTTTTTGCCCTGTCTTTTAGCCTCATACATGGCAATATCAGCCTTTTTCATCAGCTCGTGGAAGCTTCTGCCATCATCAGGAAAACAGACGATACCCATACTCATCGTACAGTAATAGTCTCCTTCCTTCAGATACCAGGGCTTACTAAAAATCTCCATGATTTTTCCTACAATGGAATGGAAGCTGCTATAAATAGCCGGAGAGATAATAATAATAAACTCGTCTCCTCCCACCCGATAACAGGCTTTCTCTATTCCTTCGATTCCCTTTAAGGTCTGGGATATGGTCTTTAACAGCATATCTCCATACTGGTGTCCCAGACCATCATTAATATTTTTAAAATCATCCAAATCCAGATATAGCAGGATACCCTTACTGCCACTCATTTCTGCATCCCGGATATAATCATTCAAATCTCTTTCACAGCACAGCCTGTTATACAACCCGGTAACAAAATCTATATAGGACTGCTGCTCCATGGTTTTTTCAAAAGCTTTTTTCTCCGTAATATCATGAATAACAAACAGCGTGACTGTTCTATGTCCCATCCAGACCATATGAGTATAGTACACATCATACCATCGTCCTTTTTGGATATGGTGTACTTCCCTGCTCCCCCGCCTGTTTCCCCTTACCATATCCTGCTCAAAGAGTCCCGTTAATGCTCCCTCTTTAATCTCTTTATCAAAGCTATTATAAAGGATTCTATTGGCAAAAAGTATCTCCTGTGTCTCCGTATCCCTTACATAGACAGCGCAGCCCACATTATTCAGAATCGTTTCCAGAGCTTCATTCCGTCCCTGTTTTATCTCTATCGAGTTATGCAACTGTCTCACCTACTCCCTATTCTTCTACACTGTAGTTAGGAGCTTCCTTGGTAATATGAATATCATGCGGATGACTTTCCTTCAAGGAGGCTGCTGAAATCTTCATAAATCGGCCATTCTGCTTTAACTCCTCTACCGTACGGGTTCCACAATAGCCCATACCGGAGCGAAGTCCACCTACCAGCTGGAATATGGTATCCTCTACTGTACCCTTATAAGCTACACGCCCTTCTACTCCCTCTGGTACCAGTTTCTTAGCATCAGACTGGAAATAGCGATCCTTGCTGCCGTTCTCCATTGCTGCAATAGAACCCATGCCGCGGTATACCTTATATTTTCTGCCCTGGAACAGCTCATAGGTACCGGGACTTTCCTCACATCCTGCCAGCATACTTCCCATCATGCAGACGTTACCGCCAGCAGCAATAGCTTTCGTCATATCTCCTGAATACTTGATTCCACCATCTGCAATAATGGGAATTCCATACTCCTTTGCCACTGCATAGGAATCCATAATAGCAGTGATTTGGGGAACACCAATACCGGCAACCACACGGGTAGTACAGATAGAGCCAGGACCGATACCCACCTTTACTGCGTCTGCTCCTGCCTCAATCAATGCCCTGGTTCCCTCACCGGTAGCCACATTTCCAGCAATTACCTGCATATCCGGATATTTTTCCTTAATCATACGCAGACATTTTAATACATTTTCTGAATGACCATGGGCAGAATCCAATACAATTACATCTACCTTTGCGTCTGCCAATGCTCCTACTCTATCCAGCACATTGGCTGTAATACCTACACCTGCTCCACAAAGCAGTCTGCCCTGGGCATCCTTAGCTGCCAGAGGATATTTAATCGCCTTTTCAATATCCTTAATTGTAATCAGTCCTACCAGGTTAAAATCATTATCCACAATAGGTAGCTTTTCCTTTCTGGCCTGAGCCAGAATTTTTTTTGCATCCTCCAGAGTAATTCCTTCCTTTGCCGTAATCAGCCCTTCAGAAGTCATCGATTCTTTAATCCTCTTGTTAAAATCCGTCTCAAACTTTAAATCTCGGTTGGTAATAATACCTACTAAACGCCTTCCTTCTGTAATAGGCACACCAGAAATCCGGAATTTTGCCATCAGTGCATTGGCATCCGCCAGCGTATGCTCCGGAGTCAGTGAAAATGGATCTGTAATGACACCATTTTCAGACCGCTTTACTTTGTCCACCTCTTCTGCCTGCTCCTCAATGGACATATTTTTATGGATGATACCGATACCACCCTGTCTTGCCATGGCAATAGCCATCCGATGCTCGGTAACTGTATCCATCCCGGCACTCATTATCGGAATATTGAGTTTAATCTTCTTGGTAAGCCATGTAGCCAAATCGATCTGATTGGGAATCACCTCCGAATAGCTGGGAACCAGCAGTACATCGTCAAATGTAATTCCTTCGCCAATTATCTGACCCATCTTTTTTTCCCTCCTGTCGTTATTTTTCTTCCTGTTCCGACCTTCTTCCGGCCTTTATTATTGAATGGTACTCACCATATCAATCTACTCCATAAATACCTTCCTTGGAGCAACCCCCTTCATTGCCTTTACCATTTCCGGGCTTGGCTCCAAAATTACCCTTTTTCCTCCCTCACAGTACATCGCATATCTTTTCTCCGGCTGCTGCTCCACTCCTGAGCTGTAATCCACAGTAGTCGTCTGCCTGTTTCTATAGGAATCCAGATAGTGCGACTGCAGGGGCGCAAAAATTTCCATGGTCTCCAAATCATACTGAGCTACTCTTTTACGCTTTGTTTTTGCAATCACCTTGTCCACCGTAACTTCTTTATCCAAATATAGGTATTCGTATTCCAGGTCAGAATTTATCGAAATATAATAAGAGGCCACAAAAAAGACTACACTGACTGCCAGCAGTTCCAGACGTATCATCAGCCCCAGAAGGATACATCCCACTCCCAGCAGCAATGCCAGCAGCTTTAAAAACTGCATGGATGCCGGTGTTTTTCTTTTGATTAAACATTCCACATAGGTTTCTCCCATCATCATTGTTCTCCCATCCCAGATATTTACAGTTACTCCTATTAATTCGTTTAACTTTTCTCTTACTGTTCAATTTCATTGCATAACCGTGCAACAGGTTTATTATTTCTCCAAATACTTCCTCATAGTCAAGCTTTTCAGAGCAGACTTCACTCATGACTATAATTTCAACATCCATATTTCTTAAAAAAATACGAAAATAACTCAAAAACAACTCTTAATTTTGCACATCAAAGGACTTAATCACCGATATGCAGTTTTTCATGTTTGCCCGATGGATTTATTTTAGCATAGGAAAAACCAATTGTCCATCTCAATTACCTGTGTAAATTCGATGGGTGTGTCTTATCCCCCCATAGCTAAAGCCAAGGGTTTTACAACACATTGGAGCATTGACACACTCACTTCTAAAGGCTATGATAAGGACAGCCACTAACGCTCAGGTGGCAGGGATAAAAAATCATTTATACAGGGTTGTTAATCAAGAGAATTTTGTACAGGAGGAATCGTTTCATGTCTATGTATAATGAAGTAAGAGAACAGCAGAAAAAATTGAAAGGCAAGAGTTTTCGGGAAAAAGCAGAATATTTTTGGTATTATTACAAGCTTCATGTACCGGTTGTCATAGTAGTAATAGTTACTGTTGGTATCTTGGTCAAAGACATGGCTTCTTCCAGACCGGAGGCTTTTTCTGCTGTACTGCTGAATGCTATGGGCAGTGAAAGTCAGGAAGCTTTTCAGGCTGATTTTGCTGCCTATGCAGAAATTGATACCAACACCTATAGCTGTACCATTGATACTGCTGCTACCTTTTCCATGAACAGTATGTCTCAATTCGACTTTATTACCTCTCAAAAAATTATCGGGCTGGCCCAGGCAGGAAATATGGATGTGATTGTCAGTGATACACAGACTTTTTTTAACTATGCAGAAGGAAAAATGTTTCTGGATCTCAGTCAGGTACTGACTGCAGAGGAATACAGCAAATATCAGGAATATTTTTACTATATTGACTATAAGGATGAAAACGGTACTGTCATTCAGAAGGATGTACCTGTAGGTATCTATGTCACCGACTCTGCCAAACTAAAGGAATGGAACTGCTATACAGATGCACAGGCACAGCCTGTCTTTGGCTTTGTCTATTCCTCCCAGCGTGAGGGGCTTTGCCATCTGTTTTTGGAATATCTGATGGAAGAGTGAACTCGGTCTATGGTATCAGACTTTGTACCAGAATAAAAAGGGGCTGTCGCAAAATAACAATTTTCTACCACATACAGCATTAATTCAAAAAAATTATACTATATGTTGTGATGAAATTTCATTTTACGACAGCCCCTTTTGTTCACTTAGACTTATAACTGTACCTCTACAAAAATATTGTAAATAGCACGAATGGTATTGTCAAAATCATCATTGGAGACACCAATGATAATATTCAATTCACTGGAACCCTGGTCAATCATCCTTACATTGATATTAGCATGGGCCAAAGCGGAAAAAATCCTGCCTGCTGTTCCTCTGGTGGACTTCATCCCCCTACCCACCACGGCTACCAAGGCTAAATCAGACTCAATATCAATGGTATCCGGATCCGCCAGACGATGGATGGCTGAAACTACCTTCTGCTCCTTGTCGATAAAGTCATCCTGATGAACGAATACTGTCATGGTATCAATTCCGGACGGCACATGCTCAAAGGAGATGCCATTGTCCTCAAAAGCCTGTAAAACCTTTCTTCCAAAGCCAATTTCTGAGTTCATCATATCCTTTTCAATATTCACGGAACAGAAGCCCTTCTTCCCTGCAATACCGGTAATCACATACTTCGATTTCTGGCAGGTACTTTCCACAATCCAGGTACCTCTATCCTCCGGCATATTGGTATTACGGATATTAATCGGGATGCCTTCCCTTCTTACCGGAAAGATGGCATCTTCATGGAGAACAGTAGCTCCCATATAGGAAAGTTCTCTCAATTCTCTGTAGGTAATCGTATCAATAACAGGAGGTGTATCAATAATTCTGGGGTCGGCTACCAGAAATCCGGATACATCAGTCCAGTTTTCATAGACATCCGCTTTCGCTGCTCTGGATACGATAGAACCGGTAATATCAGAGCCTCCTCTGGAAAAGGTTTTCACTCTGCCATCTGCATAGGCACCATAAAATCCGGGAATAACTGCCCTCTCTGTTTTAGACAGTCTTTCTGATAAAACCCGATTGGTCTTTTCAGAATCAAACTCACCTGCTTCATCAAAAAAGATAACCTCAGCTGCATCAATAAACTCATAGCCTAAATAGCTGGCCATAATAATACCATTTAAAAATTCTCCTCTGGAAGCTGCATAATTGTCTCCCGCCTTTTCCTTAAAATCCTTCTCAATGGTTTTAAACTGCTCATTTAAAGAAAGATCCAGCTTTAATCCTTTGATAATCTCCTCATAACGTTCCTTAATCTCTTTTAACTCTGCCTTAAAGTCCTTGCCGGACTCTGCTTTGGCATAGCAGGCATAGAGCAGGTCTGTCACCTTGGTGTCAGCAGAATGGCGCTTTCCCGGTGCAGAAGGAACTACATACTGCCTTTCTGCATCACTGCGAATAATGTCTCCCACCTTTTTAAACTGCTCTGCACTGGCCAGTGAGCTTCCTCCGAATTTTACCACCTTTTTCATCATCATAACTCCTCTATTTTTGATTTTAGTCAAACACCAAACAAATAATCAATCAGGCAATGGCCTTCTGCTTTGATATTTCCGCTCTTTGCCGCTTCCTCCTCCTGATAGTTCCACTGTCTCTCTTGCAGAGCAGTGCTGTCATAGAGCATATAGGGTACCGGTTCTGCTGTATGTGTCCGTATCCGTATCGGTGTAGGATGGTCGGGCAGTATCAGCATTCGATAGTCTGCTCCTGCTTGATCCAGTCTGTGAGTAAGATACTTAATCACCCGCTCATCCAGATACTCTATGGCCTGTACCTTCTTTTCTACACTTCCCTGATGTCCCATTTCATCCGGTGCTTCCACATGGATATATACAAAATCGTAGCCGTCCTCCAACAGTGCCTTCAGTGCTGCTTCAGCCTTCCCCTCATAGTTGGTATGCAGACCGCCGTTGGCTCCTTCCACATCTACTGTTCCCATACCGGCACCTACTGCAATTCCCTTCAATAGATCCACTGCGGATATCATCATTCCCTTTTTCCCTGTTTTTTCCTTAAAGGAAGTCAGCATGGGCTTGGTTCCAGCTCCCCAGAACCAGCAACAATTGGCAGGATGGAGTCCCTTCTTCTTTCTTTCTATATTAATTGGATGATTAACCAGAATATCATAGCTTTTCTTCATCATCTCCCCCAGTCTTTCATCCTCCGGCAGATATTCTCCCACTACCCGCCCCAGAATATCATGAGGCGGAGTCAGTTCTACCACTGTTCCCTGATTCCAAATCAGACAGTGTCTATAGCTGGTACCTACATAAAACTGATAAATCTCTGTCTCCAGTTCCTGCCTGACGGCTTCCAGTAAAACGGCACAGTCTTCGGTACTGATTTCACTGGAGCTGTGGTCTATCATCGTTTTTTCCTCAAAGACTGTTTCCTCCTCTGAAATCGTTACAATATTACACCTCAGTGCAATATCCGTCTCCTTCATGGGAATCCCAATGCTGAGTGCTTCCAGAGGAGAGCGGCCTGAATAGTAAATCTTTGGGTCATATCCCAACACAGAAAGATTTGCCGTATCAGAACCCGGCTTCATTCCTTCCGGAATCGTATGTACCATTCCTATTTCCGCCCTACGGCTCAGTCTGTCCATCTCCGGTGTCTTAGCATAAGCCAGGGGGGTTTTATTTCCCAAAGCTTCTATGGGTTCGTCTGCCATTCCGTCTCCCAGGACAATAATATATTTCCTATTTTTCATCTTGACAACTATACTCCTTTCCCCATCTGTACTGCTCTATTCTCCCATACGAATCCGGCTGAGGATACAGCCCAATGCTTCTGCCTTTTCCCGGAATTCTTTTTCTGATAAAGCCTGTGTCACAAAAGCATACTCTGCTTCAGACATTGCTTCTGCTGTAACCTTGTCTACTGTACCGAAGCATTCCAAGACCTTTGCTTCTAAATCTTTTTTAGTTCTGACGAAAAACCGATGTTTAATATTATCTGTATTCATCAGCACTACGCTTTCTGCCTCCCAGAAACACTTTATGGTTTTGCCTGTATTTCTGGCACAGTCTATCACATCGGCAACTACTGCACTGGCCGTAGGCAGCTTGCCGGCTCCTCTGCCATAATACATGGAATCCCCTAACATATTGCCATGGACAAAAATAGCATTAAATACATCATTTACACTGTACGGAGGATGACTCATAGGAATCATAAAGGGAGCTACCATAGCATAACAGCCTTCTCCTTCCCTGTTGCGGCTGATAGCCAGAAGCTTAATCGAACAGCCTAAAGAGCGGGCATACGCAAAATCTGCCGGTGTAATCTTTGTAATTCCTTCCGTATAAATATCCTGATAGTTTACATTTTTTCCTGTCATCAGAGAAGACAGAATGGCAATCTTACGGCAGGCATCATGCCCCTCCACATCTGCCTCCGGGTTGCGCTCTGCATAACCCTTCTCCTGCGCCTCCTTTAATACCTCTGCAAAGTCGGCTCCTTCTGCTGCCATCTTTGAAAGAATGTAGTTAGTCGTACCATTTAAAATACCAGTAATAGCATCTATCCTTTCTGCTGTCAAACAGGTATTAATGGGACGAATAATCGGAATACCGCCTCCTACACTGGCTTCAAACAGATAGCTGCAGTGGTTTTCCTCTGCAATCTGCAGCAGCTCCGGTCCATGGGCTGCTACCAACTCCTTATTAGAGGTACATACACTTTTACCACTAAGCAGAGCCTTCCTGGAAAATTCATAAGCCGGCTGAAGTCCTCCCATAGTTTCACAGACGATGTTTATCTCCGGGTCCTCTAAAATAATGTTTACATCATGGACTACCTTCTGCTCATAAGGATCTCCTGGAAAGTCCCTTAAGTCCAGGATATACTTGACATTCAGCTGCTGTCCTGCTCTTTGATTAATGATTTCCTTATTGGTTTCTATTACCTCTACTACTCCACTTCCTACTGTACCATATCCTAATACTGC
>JAFXJR010000066.1 GCA_017532145.1 Lachnospiraceae bacterium
GCATTTGACCCCTTGATGCTTACGGATTTCTTCGCGTTTCACGCTCACGAAATCCTAAAAACATTCAAAATCCGCACATTTTTCTGCGAAAAATGGCTACTTTCTCATGTTTTGTGGATCCCAAGGTCATCTATTTTCATGCAAGCAAGAAAATAGATGACCTTTTGACCCTAGCCTCATCATATTCATATATAATTATTCAGTAGGTCTGCACACTTGTTGTGCTGCCTGGAGGAAAACGTAGCGATAACAAGCAAAAATCCCATTGTCGTAGGCGATGGGATTTTTGCTTGTTATGGTGAGGATACTGAACAGTTATGAAGGAAATTTCTTTTTGGTATACAGGAATTTAGCTCCTATCAGCTGCAGGATATGCAGGATAATTATCCAGAAGCCATCCAGACAATGTGTTTGTGGAGCAATAAAGGTGATGGCAGAAAAGATAAAAATCAAAATGCAGGAAATACTCCGTCCACGTGTAAATAATATTGCTGTGGGAAGAGGATGGTTTTTGCAAGTCACAGGACCAATGCTGTAGCATACCTCCATACCGACCAATAAAAGAAAGAGTTGCATATATTTTGGCAGTATAATGTGAGGTAGCAGGCAAATAGACAGCCAGAGAGAGAAAAGAGTAGCAGCCAATGACCCCAGATAGGAGGAAAGATAGATTCCCCCTGTAGAATAGCGTAGAATACTCATGATCAATAGGGCAATCAGACAGGAATCCAAATGCTTGAAAAACAGTATGCCAATAATCAGAAGCTTGCTGAGGAAAGGCAGAATCCACCGATAGAAGAAGTCTTTTCCTGTGGGTTGGCAGCTTATGGGATAATAGTTATTTTTTTTCAGATATTCTTTCAGTGTATTCATTACTTATGCGTCTCCTTTTTATCAGTGAATTTCGATGTGGGCTTTATCTTCTATCTGAGGTTGATTTCAGTCCTATACTAATTCCAGAATACACGAAAATGGTTAAAAAATTTATTTTTTGCACGAAATAGGTGATTTTTGACTTGAATCCTATTTTTGGACAGCTTGAGAAAGAAAAAAGGGAAAAATCATCTATCCAGTAAAAAAAATTCCCTATTCATGCAAGAGGACAGCATAAATAGGGAGAAAAAGTCTTTGATTAATGTCCAGACAAGTTATCGGTTGACAATCGCCTGATATTCATGATCTTCACCAATGGGCTTATAGGCAGGACGGATAATTTTTCCATTGTTGGCTAACTCCTCCATACGATGTGCGCTCCAGCCGGCAATACGGGCAATGGCAAAGATAGGTGTATACAGTTCCATAGGCAGTCCCAGCATATTGTATACAAATCCGGAGTAGAAGTCTACATTCACATTTACCCCTTTATAAATCTGGCGCTGCTTAGCAATTACTTCCGGTGCCAATTTTTCTACCAGAGAATAGAGAGCAAACTCCTTCTGCAGTCCTTTTTCTTCCGACAGCTTTTCGACAAAGGATTTAAAGATTACTGCCCTTGGGTCCGATTTGGAATAGACAGCATGCCCCACACCATAAATCAGACCGGCATGGTCGAAGGCATCCCGATTCAACAGTCGGGCAAGGTAGGAGGCTACTTCCTCTTCGTCTGCCCAATCGGAAATTTCCTTTTTCATCGCTTCAAACATTTGAACTACCTTAATATTGGCACCACCATGACGAGGTCCCTTTAAGGAGCCTATGGCAGCTGCAATTACGGAATATGTATCGGTCAAAGAAGAAGATACCACATGGGTGGTAAAGGAGGAATTATTACCGCCTCCATGCTCCATATGGAGAACCAGAGCAATATCCAGAATCCGTGCCTCCAAAGGAGTGTAGTTACTGTCTGCTCTCAGGATATGGAGAATATTTTCCGCAGCAGACAGATCCGGTTTAGGCGGATGGATGTACAGACTTTTTCCATCATGATAATGACTGTAGGCCTGATAACCATAGATACTGAGCATAGGAAAGAGACTAATTAGCTGCAAACATTGACGCAGTACGTTGGGCAGGGAGGTATCGTCAGCCCGGTCGTCATAGGAATAGAGAGTGAGTACACTTCTGGCCAGTGTATTCATCATATCCCTGCTTGGGGCTTTCATAATAATATCTCGTACAAAGCTAGTGGGCAGACTGCGGTAAAAGCCCAACAGAGTACAGAAATCCTTTAGTTCCTTTTCGGTAGGAAGCTTATCAAAGAGTAAAAGATAGGTAACCTCCTCAAAGCCAAAACGATTTTCAGCAGTAAAACCGTTGATTAAATCTTTGACATTATAGCCACGATAAAATAAGTCTCCATGAATGGGAACCTGTACCCCATCTACTATTTTGTTGGCACGAACATCGGAAATCCTGGTTAAACCAGCCAGAACTCCCTTGCCATTCAAATCTCTGAGTCCTCGTTTAACGTCAAACCTAGTAAAAAGCTCTGTTTCTATTATGTCGGCCTGTTCACTCATTTTGGCCAGTCGTATAATTTCAGGAGTAACTTCAGAATAGATATTATGATCCATAATGGACCCCCTTTCGAAAATGTAGTCTTAATGGCAATATCATACCATAAACACGAAGGAAAATATAGAGCAGAACATAAAATAAGCTTTCCTTTTAACATAAAGAAGATTAAAATAGTAGATATAGACAGTGAGGAAAGGCAGGGAACAGAACGGATGAATAAGGAAGTGAGGTTGAGACTGAAGAGACTGAGGACACAGATGGAAAGGGCAGGAATAGACTATTATTTAATTTCTTCTTCTGATTTCCATCATTCAGAATATGTACATGAGTATTTTAAAGCCAGACAGTATTTTTCAGGATTTACAGGCTCTAATGGAACTTTGGTTGTAGGAAAAAATTGGGCTGGATTATGGACGGATGGCAGATATTTCGTACAGGCTCATCGAGAGTTGGAAGGAACAGGTATCACTCTTTATCGTATGCAGGAAGAAGGAGTACCCGATATTCCTCAGTTTCTGCAAACACAGATGAAACAGGGACAGACCTTGGGCTTTGATGGAAGGACAGTAAGCTGCAGAGAAGGCAGACGGCTGGAAAAGGCATTAGAGGGACAGGGAATTTCCCTAATGGTCGGTCAGGATTTAGCAGGAGAAAGCTGGCAGGAAAGACCCTCTCTTCCCTGTTATCCGGTTTCTTTGCTATCAACCGGGCTAAGTGGAAAGGGAATGGCAGATAAATTAAAGGAGATAAGAAAAGCATTAAAGGCAGCAGGGGCTGAATACCTGTTGCTGAGCCAACTGGATGATTTGATGTGGCTGTTAAATATTAGAGGAAGAGATATTGCTTATTGTCCGGTAGCATTATGCCATGGCTTTGTGACGATGACACAGGTCTATGTATTTTTACAGAAAGAAGCAGTAACGGATGCATTCAGGGAGTATGCACAGGCAGAGGGAATTATCTGGAAGGATTATCATGAAATTACCAATTTTGTTGCCCATTATCCTTATGAAGGCTCTGTGATGCTGGATGAAAAAAGTGTGAGCTATTCCTTGTATAGTCTGGTAGCACAGCGGGCAGCGTGTATAAACCGAAACAATCCTACAGAGCTTTTGAAAGCAGTAAAGAATGAAACGGAGCTGGAAAGGATTCGACAGGTTTATCTGAAAGACAGTGTGCAGCTGATTCGTTTTATTTACTGGCTGAAAAAAAAGATAGGAAAGGAGGAGATTACAGAGGTTTCAGCAGGCAGCTATCTGGACCGTTTGAGAAGTGAAGCAGAGGGATTTTTGGATTTTTCTTTTCCCACAATCTGTGCCTATGGGGAGAATGCTGCCATGATGCATTACCAAGCAGATGAAAGCAGAGACTGTAAACTGGAAGCTGCGGGAATGCTCTTAGTGGATTCCGGTGGGCAGTATATGGGTGGCACTACCGATGTAACAAGAACAATTGTTTTAGGAGCAGTAGAAAAGGAAATCAAAAGGCAGTTTACCGCAGTGGTGTCAGGAATGCTTCGTCTTTCTCACAGTGTCTTTCTGTCAGGCTGTACAGGGAGAAATCTGGATATTCTGGCCAGACTGCCCTTATGGGAGCTGGGGATAGATTATAAATGCGGGACAGGACATGGAATTGGCTATATGCTGAATGTACATGAGGGTCCACAGAATATCCGGTGGAGGTACAGTCAGGAAATCAAGGAGGAAGCACTCCGTCCGGGTATGCTGCTTTCTAATGAACCGGGAGTCTATCAGGAAGGCAGTCATGGAATCCGTATAGAAAATATTATGGTTGTACAAGAAGATAAAAAGACTCAGGATGGACAGTTTCTGGCCTTTGAAACGCTGACCTATGTACCGATAGACAGAGAAGCAATTCTGCTGGAGGAGTTACAGCCGATGGACAGGAAGCGTCTGAACGATTATCATCAGGAGGTTTATCAAAAGACAGCTCCTTATCTGGCGGAGGAAGAAAGAAAGTGGCTGGCAGAAGTGACAGCACCTTTGTAATCGGATAATTTCTGCAGGATGACTTTTTTTCACCCTTATCGAAAGTAAGATTTTCTTATAAGATAAAATTGAGAGTTTTTAGTTATTTCATACAAACAAACCATAAGGCAGAATAAAGATTCTGCCAACGACAAAGGAGGAGGTAAAGAATGAAGTTTTTAAAGCGTAGGTGGACACTTTTACTGGCTGTATGCTTCGTCATTCTGCAGGGCTTTCTGTTTTCTGTTCCTGCCCGGGCAGCAGCTGCAGAAGATACAGTAGGAGAGTCTCCCTTTAAGATGACATGGAAGGAGGGGGATCCTACCAGTTCTGATCCTGCTAAGTATCAGATTTATCCCATTCCGCAGAATATCAGCTATCCAGATGGAGAGGCTTTGACCCTTTCCGGAGAGGTAAAGATTGCAGTGGGAGGAAAAATTGATGACAGTACCAAAGACTATATTAAAGAGGTATTGGAAGCAGAAAATCTCACGGTATCTTTTGTAGGTGCTGAGGATAATACTGCTCAGATTCGTATGGGTACAGTAGGTGACGGTAGCCTGGCAGCCAGCCTGAAGCCTGCTTCTATTACAGATTTATTTGACAAAGACGATGCCTATATGTTGACGGTGGCAGATAATAAGATAACGATTCTGGGTAAGAATACTACCGCAGCCTTTTATGGTGTAGCTACCCTAAAGATGATGCTTTCCTCTCTGGCAAACAGTGCTTTGGTACCTGTAACCATTGAGGATTATGCAGATGTGGCAGTACGTGGTATTGTGGAAGGCTTCTATGGTGGCTTTCAGGATGATCATAGAAAGAGTGAGATGGAATTTTGTCGGGATGTAAAGATGAATATATTTATCTATGCTTCCAAGACAGATTCCTATCATGACAGGCAGTGGGCAGTTCCTTATCCTGAGGAGCGAATGAATTATTTTAAAGAGCTGGTTGCTTTACAGGAGAAAACCAAGTGTGAATTTTCATGGGCAGTTCATACCGGGTATTTCTTCCGTACACTGACGGAAGCCAATAGAGAAACACAGATGCAGCAGCTGAAGGATAAATTCCAGCAATTTATTGATATTGGTGTAAGGCGTTTTGCTATGCTTAATGACGACTATGGTGCAGGTGATGTGGCTACCGTAGTCAGTGTAGTTAATGAGATGAATCAGTGGCTGACAGATCAGGGATTTCCTCCTGTGGCTTACTGTCCTCAGGGCTATAATGTGTCCTGGGCAGGAAACGGCAATGAGATTCGTGGTCTGGCAGATTTAGATGACGATATCCTGATTTTCTGGACAGGACGGGATGTAAACTCTCCTTTCTGGAAGGACTCTCTGGAATATGTCATTAATAATACGAAAAAGGCAGATGATGCCAACAGCTATCAGAAGCCTATGTTCTGGGTAAACTATCCCTGTAATGAGCATACCGGTGGACGGGGGCTTTTATTAGGAAGTGCAGAATACTACTTAAAGGGCGATATTAAGGGACTGATGGGTGGTGCCGTATCTAACCCGGTAGAATTTGCAGAAACCAATAAAATCGCGTTCTTCCAGTTGGCTAACTATTTCTGGAATATTGAAAAGGGTGCGGAAAATGTAAATCATACCTGGGAGCAGGCATTTAAGTATCTGCAGCCGGAGGTATACGATGCTTATTACACTATTGCAAGAAATGCCTGCGAGGCACCGGGATCCGGTCGTATTCCTAATAAAATCGACGAGTCAGCCTACATGGCTTCTGAACTGGAGGCAGTGAAGAATGCAGTGGTAGGAGACACACTTACCGCAGACAATGAAGAGGCAAAAAAACTTCTGGCAGAATTTATCCATATCCAAGAGGCGATGACAGAATTTGTGGAAAAATGTGAAAATAAAAGTCTGGTGGCAGAGCTGGCAAATCCCGGGCATTTAAAGGGGGTTGAGTCAGGAGAAGGCTGGATTCAGGCATTGGACAATCTGGGCAGAGCCGGAGAACTGTTAATTAAAGCAGAGCTGGAAATGGCAGGAAGCAATCCGAATAAGGATAAAATTTGGGGCTATTTCTCCGAGGCAGTAACAGAAATGGAGAGATACAATACCAGAACTCATGCTTATCATGGAGCTACTGATGTACAGACCAGAGCAGGAACCAAGAGAATTCTTCCTTTTGTCAACACTTTAATGGCAGATGTGGAGACCTACATTAATGCACAGAGCAGCATGACAGTATTTGAAACACCCGCAGACAGAATTTATACTAATGTATCCAGTCTGGCAAGAACACCTCTGACCATTCAGGAGAACGAATTTAGTGTAAGAGGAATCAATAATCTCAGCCTGCCAGCAGGTGGATATGTGGGAATAAAAAAGGCAGGTATCGCTTCCATTACCAACGTTAGTGTAGAGGGAAGAGGTCTGGATGGACTGAAGCTGGAGTATTCTTTACATGGAGATAGCTGGACAGAGGTACAGGCTGGAAACGTGGCAGAAGCTGTACAGGCTCGTTATGTAAGATTAAGGAATGCAGGAACCTCAGCAGTAACAGCTACCATCAAAAAGTTGGGTATCACCGTAAACAATGAGGAGCCAAAGACCAAAGTAACTACCAATTTCCCTGTACCTGCCGACCAGGGAGCAGGAGATTTAAATGCGGTAATTGATGGTAATAGAACTTCTTATGTGGTACTGAATAAAAATCAGGCAGTGAATGATTATGTAACCGTAGATTTAGGAGAGGTAAGACCGATTCATGATATTGCCTTCTATACAGAAGACGGCAGCAGGTATATTTATTATGCAGAGGTAGGAATCTCCAGCAATAATGAAAGCTATACCAAGATTGGTGAGATTGGCGATGATGATAATACCACAAATATTGATCCTCCCTTCCGTAAATATGAGTTCAATGCCAATGGTCAGGAGGGACGTTATGTTCGGCTGAAGATTACGGCAAATAAAAACTCTACCATTAAGCTGCATGAAATTGAGATTAATCAGAAGGCACCGGAATTTAATTCCGGAAGAGTTCCTTCCCAGCTGGTAATCGGTACCGTATCTGCTGGGCTGGATAGAATTAATGATGGCGATACCGCCACACTTTACCATGTAGAAAATATGGCAGAGAATGGTTATCTGGAATACAGAATTACCGAAAACACTGCAGTGGAAAAAATTACGATTTTCCAGGGAGAAATCAGTAATGCAGAGGTTGTGATTACCAATTCCGAAGGTAAATCAGAAGTATTGGGAGCAGCAGACGAATTATTTAAGGTATTTACTGTTTCTGCTGGAAAGAAGGTATACTCTATCCGCTTGAATTTCTCTGCCAATACTAAAGTAGCCATCAGTGAGATTGGGCTGAAATGCGGAGCAGATGCATCAGGAGATGTGGGTGAAGCAGTAGAAAATATCTATCTGGATGAGGCACCTGCAGATTCAGCAGAACGAGTAAATCTAGCCTTGAATCAGCCGGTACAGGCACCCAGCAACGATGGAAACAGACCAGAAAATGCCGTAGATGGAAATGAAAATACCCGTTGGTCGGGAAGCAGCGGTAACAGTGGGTATTTTACAGTAGATTTGGGTCTGTATACCAATATCATTGAGGAAATTAAGGTTTCTTATTTCAATAAGGTTTATCCTATAGCCTACAGTGTGAAAGTATCAGATAATGGAGAAAAGTGGGTAGAGCTGCAGTCCGGAACCCATACGGCAGGGCAGGAACCGGTGACGGATACAGTAACCTTAGAGACACCTGTGGTAGCACGATATGTAAAGCTGGAGTTTACCGGATTTAATACAGCGGCAGCTGTGCAAAATAGCGTAGGTATCAAGGAACTGACGGTAAATGGATACCGCAGAACAGCTTCCATGGAATATAAAAGTGCAGAAGAACCAGAAGTAATTTCTGTGGATGTGAATGGAACAGTGACACTTCCTGAGTTGCTTACAGCTGCTATAGAAGATTTGGATGGACAGAGTTATACGGTCGATGTAATTGCAGACTGGAATCCTGCATCAATCATTACTTCAGCAGCAGGGCTACAGGAGACAACAGCCGTATTGCCAGTTACACTAAATTTGGACAATGCTTCTGCCATTACCTGTGTACAGTATGTACAGGTAGGACAGGCTGAAGATGAAACGGATGTCAATCTTGCATTGAATAAACCGGTTACTACCTCAGCGGTAGAGAATAACAACACTAACTGGGTAGGTGAAAAGGCGGTAGATGGAGATGCGGCAACCCGTTGGAGCAGCGGTGCTTTGAATAATAAGGCATCGGGAACGGTCGCAGATCAGTGGATTATCGTGGATTTAGGAAGCAGTCCGGTGATGATTAAGAGGATAGAGGCAGCTTATTACAACAAAGTATGGCCGATGCAGTATCGGATAGAGCTTTCCAACGATCAGGAAAAATGGACGGTGGTAAAAACTGAGGAAAGAGCGGCATCAGATAATGGAAATATTACAGATACCGTAGAATTTACAACACCCATCAGTGCAAGGTATGTCAGGCTTTTCTTCCCTCAGGGACAGTTAAATACCTCTGCAGCAGGAGGAGCAGTATCCATTAAAGAGCTGACAGTAAGAGGTGACAGATTAAGTACTGCAGTAACCTATGAAAGTCTGACCGATAGCTTTGAGGAAATGACTGTAGACAGTACAGCGACTGTACAGGATTTGGAGCTTCCAGCACGGTTAAATGCAACCTGGAAGAAGGAGGGCAGTCAGGAAGCAGTAGCTGTACAGCTTCTGGCAGACTGGGATACCTCAGCCTTTGAAGCATTAACAGAAGGAGAAGCAGTGTTGACTGCAGCACCCGTTACCAGTGCATATTATAAGAATACGAATAATTTGACAGCTTCTATTAAAGTGATAAAGGAAGGTGAACAGACAGAGAAGCCGGAAGAATCTGCTGAGGTGAAGGCATTACGAGCGAAAGTAGAGGAAGCAAAGGCTATTCAGGCAGAGGGTTGGACAGCAGCC
>JAFXJR010000067.1 GCA_017532145.1 Lachnospiraceae bacterium
GTCTCTGGCTATTATTGGTATCTGTATCATTCTGTTTGTCCTTATGGTACCTGCCTTTATCTATACCCGACTGCCTATCTACCTTTCGATTCTCTTTGATGGCATCTCCGTTGGCGTATACCTGTACATGCTTACCTATCTGACTGCTTCCTCAGCATGGCTTTGGGAGTTGGCTATCCCTATTCTTATTTTAGTAACGGTATTAGTAGAAATCTTTGTCTTTCTCATCCGTATCCTGCCCACCTCCACCATTGCTACTGCCCTCTACTTTTTTGCTGAGGTAGGCATCCTTTGTATAGGAATTGAACTGTTTATCGACCTTTTTTTGGCCAAGTCTCCTGCCCTTTCCTGGTCTGCCATTGTGCTTACCATTTGTGGTATTATCGTCATTGCTCTGGCCACCCTGCTATCTGTTAGAAGGCTGAGAGAAGCAGTCAGGCGAAGACTGCACTTCTAGTCTGATGATACTCATCCATTCATCTTCTGACATCAGTAAGTCCTCTTGCTCCTATTTAGTACTTAGGGTGAAATAGTAGCTTCCTGAATTTACGATTAAAAATCCTCAGAATCAAACCGTTTGACCCTGAGGATTTTTTTCTTTTTATGTAACTATTTAGCACCTTCACGGCTACCATCGTTGCAACTACGTTTTCCTACAGTCAGCACAGCAAGGGTGCAGACCTACTGAATAGTTACTTTTCATCTTAACTTTTACGGCTGATATCGATTATCAAAACGTGTCAGCATGGCAGCACACTCTGCACGGGTAGCCTCTCCCTTGGGATCCATACGGAAAGAGGTTTTTGCCTCATCGTTAGGCTTACCCGTAATCATTTCCACTGCGGTTGCCCACTGCATATATTTAACTGCCCAGCCACTTACCTCCTTTACATCAGTAAAGCTATTTAAATCTTTGGTAGCACTTACATCATACTTACATACATTTGCATACTCATAAAGCATCTTAGCAATCTGCTCACGAGTGATATTCTGATTAATACCAAAGCTGCCATCTCCCAGACCGGAGACAATCTTGTTCTCATATGCCCAGATAATCGCACTACTATACCATTTTCCGGCAGGCACATCGGAGAACTGTGCCTTGTAGGCTACCTCTGGAGATCCTGCCATACGATAGAGTACGGTAGCAAACATGGATCTGCTCAGTGGACGATCTGGCTGGAACTCCTTGGTTCCTGTAATTGCTCCCATCACGTCTTTATTGTACACATATTTTACGCTTTCATACTTCCAGTTTCCTATAATAACAGGTACATCAGTAAAAATCCATTCTTTTTCCTTAACTTCTACCTTTATTGTATAGGCTGCCGTTGCTACTGCACTATTGTCCATGCCTGCTTTTATTGCAATCGCCTTCAGTGTCATCGACTTATCTACGGTAATTGCTTTACTGTACTTTGTACTGTTGACCGTTGGTGTTTTACCATCGGTTGTATAATAAATCGTTGCTCCCTGGGTGGCACAACTAATCGTTACACTCTGTGCCTTGGTATAGGTTCCTGCTGACACTGAGAAGGTAGGTATTTTTACCGTCTCCTTTACCGAATCAGGAGAATCAGGAAGATTAATCACATAGACTGCCTCTGACACTTCGCTGTTTTCCATACCTTCCTTTACTGCAATCGCCTTTAGCGTCATCGACTTATCTACGGTAATTGCTTTGCTATACTTGGTGCTTTCGATGGTTGGTACTTTACCATCGGTAGTATAATAGATGGTTGCTCCTTCTGTTTCAGAGGTAATCACTACATTCTGTATCTGAGTATAGGTTCCCGCTTTCACAGAGAAAACAGGGGTTACTACCGTTTCCACAGGCTGAGGAAGGCGGATAACATAGCTTGCTGTTGTAATGGTACTGCTTACTCCATCCTTAATGGCAATCGCCTGAATAGTTTGACTTTCTGCCACTTCAAAAGGACCTTGGTATACCTTGCTTTCTTCTGTAGGCTGTTCCCCATTAGTAGTATAGTAGATAACAGCATCCTCGGTTGCACAGGAAATACTTATGGTCTGTACCGTATCATACTCCTTTCCCTCCGGGGAAATAACAGGTGCTTCTACCTGTTCCGGCTGCTCAACCTGTTCTGCCTGTGGTGTGGCAACCACACTTGCTGTTTCACTGTTGCCCGCACTATTTACTGCACGAAGCAGGAAGGTATACTCTTTGCCATTTTCCAAGCCTGTTAAAATATACTGTGTTTCCGTAATCAGCTCAGTCCAGTTTTCCCCATTATCTTGAG
This sequence comes from Lachnospiraceae bacterium, assembly GCA_017532145.1. GTDB lineage: Bacteria > Bacillota > Clostridia > Lachnospirales > Lachnospiraceae > Kineothrix. Next base: position 2,262 of record JAFXJR010000067.1, read on the forward strand.
AAAGCTGATAACCATCTACTGTACCTTCTACTGCATTCCAACGGAAGCTTACCTGTCTGTCCCCTGCTTCTGCCTCAAATCCCTGGGGCATTGCCGGAAGCTCCGGTATGGGATTGTCCGGTGTAGGATTCTCTGGTGCCATAATACTGTCAGTTACTGCTGCTGTATAATCATTTAATTCTTGCTCAGAAAAAATTTCATCGGTAATAGTAACATAAGCAATATGTCCTGTGTAAGTCAAAGCGTTTCCTGTGGTAGCCTTATCACCACCAATCGTTAATATGCCCAGATTAGTGGCTCTGGTCATAAAACCATTCCAGTTTACACTACTCCATCCATCCTTGGAGCTTCCATTCCATGAATTGAGAACATTATTCTTCCCTTCTACTGTAAAAGTATGGTTAGAAACACCGAAAGTACTCCAGGCTTGTGCCGGTGCAGTTCCTGAAAAACCACCTCTCAAACCTCCCTTAGAGGAATCCCAACGCAAATCGCCGTCCTGCTGCACAAAGATAAATCCTTGTCCATCAGACATATTTCCGCTGGAAGGAACATTTGCTCCGATACGCTTCAGGATAAGCAGTCCCTTTCTTCCTGTAGCAACATCAGGTTTATAAGAAATTATCACACTTCCTTCTGTCAAATTCTTTACTCTATCCAGTTCTTCCTGCGTTCCTTCTACTATTCTATTTCCATCAAAATAGGTAGGATTTGCTGCATCCTCTCCCTGAATACCTCCTGTGATAAAATCATAGTGAAGCTGTTCTGCCTGTGCATGCTTTTGCACTGCTTCTATACCGGTTGCATACTGATCCTTCAAAGGTCCCAGTACTACAGCCTCACCCTCGCCTTCCTTTACTGCTTCAATCTTATACCAAAGCTGTGTGTCTGTACCAGCATCTTCATCAATATAACTATATTCTATCTTATCATCCTCTGCTGTTATCGTTGTTACTTCCTCATAGCTTCCCTTTTCTTCCTCAGACTTTAATATCTTATATTCTGCTATTCCATTTAATGCCAAAAAGCGAATATGATTGGAGCTGTATCTGGCCTCTACGGAAAAGGTCTGTGCATAAAGCTCGATTTTTTCCTCCAGCTCCTCCAGCATAAGGACAAACTCTCCGTATGTTGTCTGAGAATTGTCTCCCTTTGCCTGATTCAACACTGTCTGTAATGCAACGGCTTCCATTCTCTCCGCTTCTATTCTGTTTGTGGAAAGTAAGGTCTCTGCTTCTTGTACTTTTGCTGTTAGCTGCTCCTGAAGATAAGCCATATACTGATAATTTACCACTGCCTCATCCAATGCCTTTACTGCTGCCATCATTTGATTTCCATCACTGCCTTCTGTCAAAGCACTGGCTGTTTCTATGGCAGTATTCAGCTTGACTGCTGCCTGATAAGAGGAATCTACCTCCTGAGAATCATAGACTTCCTGTGCCTGGGCAATCTTTTCTGCTAAATCAGGATATACTGCTGATTGTATATAGGTAAGTGCTTCTCCACTAAAGCTCCAATGAACCCCTTCATTCTGATAAACCTCCAAAACTGCTCTGGCCTGTTCCTCTGTTGTTACCTGATAAGGAGTCTCAGCAGAACCAATTCCTGACGGGAAAGCCATTTCATATCTGTCCTTTGTAATTGTTGCTAAATCCAGATTCAGATAAACCAGGTCATACCAGGTCATACTATCCTCATAGAAAAAGCCAATCTCACCATCCTTTTTCACGGTCATCGTAGAATAACCACTGGGACCATTCTGTACCATGTAAAAATCGTCATAGCTCCATCCATTAACAAATCCACTAACTTGTGAATCCTGAGCACCCATTTCTTTAAAATAGATTCCGACTCCATTTCTTCCGGTACCCACCGTAGGAATGGAATGGAGAGTTAAAAATTTATATTCTCCGCTCTGCTTGTCCTTCGCATAGACAACCAGAATTTCCCCATTTGTTCCCTGTGTATTCTGTCCGATAATCACAGACTCCTTTTCTCCCCAGGAACCTGCGGTAAAGGTGGGGTCATTTTGGTCATAGTGATAGATATTAATAAACCTTCCATCGGCACTACTGTCCGTCTTTCTGCTGGAAACGACTACACTTCCATCAGAAAGCTCTTCCAGCTTGGCTTCATCACCTGCTACTACCGGAGACTGCTCACCACCTCCCAGAATGTTCCAGTTACTTCCAAAATCGTCGGAATATAAAATATAAATGGCATTACTGGAGAATCCTGGAGAAACTCTGGTCAATACAGAGCAGTAAAGCCTGTAATAGTCTCCTACCTTGATATAACGAGACTGCATGATTCTTCCGGAAGCCACAAAAAGTCCCTGCCATTCTTTCTTTAAGCTATAAATCTCCTCTGTTAAATCAACAGGCTCGCTAAAGGTTTCTCCATTATTTTCTGATAAAATAGAAGAAACTCCTTGAATATTCTCTCTGGTGGAGCCCCCATATTCTGAACTTCCTGTAGCACACAAAATCAATACCTTATCCGAATCCCTGTCTGCCACAATGGCGGGATCACCAAAGCCAAAGTTGGCTGCTCCGCTGTTTTCTGTTAGATTAACTTCCTCTGCCGACCAGGTATCTCCATCATTTGTGGATTTTTTAGTAAGGACATCAATTCTCTTACCATTGCCCAAATCTGCATTATTAGCATATCTTTTGTCTACACTCACAATCAAATCCCCGTTATTGGTAGCAGCAATCGCAGGAATGCGGTAATAATTACCGGCTGTTTGTGTCTTCCATATGTACTGACTGCCCTCCAATCGGGAATGTACTTCATCAATCTTCCATGTTGTTGCGGCATTCACATCGTCAGTCAGCGTAATATAATCCTGATTCTGTCCATATACCATATACTGATTGTTGGTCTTGGATTTTATCTTAAATCCACCCTCTGCTGTTTCAAAAACATAGAGTCCCTTAGCACTTCCATCGTTCTTATCGGAAACCACATGAGGACGCTGGGATACCGTAGTTCCCTGGCCTTTTATCGGAAAACCAGTACCTACATTCACCAGATAATAGCCCTCTTCTCCTGCAGTAATTTCCCACCAAAACTTGCACAAATTATGCAGTTGGGCATTGGCATTATAGGCTCCCTTTTTTATCCATCCCTCTGTATTACCCCCATCATCAAACATAGCTGTCTGTGTATTACCACTGTAGATAATATATCTGCTTTCATCCCTAAACTCCGTAGCTGAGCTGATTGTTTTTAATGAAGCAGCCTCTGCAGCCGGACAGTAGACTGTCCATATCAAAAGCAAACTTATTATCGCTACCATCCATCTTTGTTTCATTGTCATCCTCCTTCTACTCCAAATAGTATTTAAGTCATAACTGCGGATTACTGTTATGCCTATCGGTTATTCATCACTTCTCTACTGCTATTCAACCCTGCCTTTTCCCTTACCCATGCCTCCTTTCCGCTTCATCAATACTGCTATAGCCATAAAATCGGGTTTCGTTCTCTATTATCTGCTTCTCCAGGTTTTCTCCTTTGGCATAAGCTTCCTTTACCTGCTGTAAAATCAGCTCTACTGTCTTTTCTGAACAGGTGTGAAGCTCTCCTCTAAGGTAACTTTCTGTGGATGAACCATCCTGTACGGAATCTTCTTCCGTGGTCATCACCCGGCCCTTTGAACGCAGATTGGGATAATGCTCTGCCATATCTCTATCCCATTCCATATGAATAGCTACAATTTCCTCCACCATCTGCTTCTTTTCCTGACTAAGTACCGGCAGATAGTCCTTTACCCTTTCATACTCCTCCGGATAGGTTATTTCCATCATTCGGGCATACTTTTCAAACAACAGATTTCTTCCCTCCTGATTAGCTATTTTGATATCCTGCATATAACTTTCCAACGTTTCATCGTTGTAGACCATCCACTGACTCATTCTCATCCGGAAAAAGGTATCCGGATCCTGCTGACAGGAAGCTCTGCCTCCTGTATTATACACATTTTGGAACATCTCCCACTCTGCACGGGCTATATCAAAAATTAACTGCTCCCTTTCTGTAATCTCCGCCATTTTCTCTTTCTCCTTATCTCACTTTTTATATTACCAATCATACCATTATTCGTTTCTGTTTTCAATATTTTATCGAATAAGAAAGGCTCTCTTTTAGTGTTACCATTTACGGGTCAGCCAGCTGACCTGTAAATGGTAACGGGCATCTCCTGCATATAAAGTCACCTACGGCGAGGTAGGTGATGCATTGGCTGAATTTATATATAAAACAAAAAACAACGACTTCTGGTGTTCTGCCAGTAGTCGCTGCTCATCTATCTTATTTTTCCTCTAAACAGGTAAAAATCTTATCTACCTTTCCCTTTTCCATTTTTGGTGTCAGCAGACTTACTACTGGCACTATCACCAGACCTGCTAACATGACAATGGCTCCTGCATTAATAGGGGAAGCAATAAATTTCAGGAACATATTAGATACTGTCAGTAATACCCCACAGGCAAAGCTGGCCCAAACGGCAGCCTTTGTAACTCCCTTCCAGTACAGACCATACATAAAAGGTGCCAGAAATGCACCAGCCAAAGCTCCCCAGGAGATTCCCATAAGCTGGGCAATAAATGTGGGAGGATCCAGGGCAATAATTACACTGATGACAATAAAGAATACCAAAAGAATCCGCATATACAGAAGCTGCTTTTTCTCATCCATATCTTTAATCAGATTTCCCATAATCAAATCCAGTGTCAGTGTGGAGCTGGAAGTCAGCACCAAAGAGGATAGGGTAGACATGGAAGCCGACAGTACCAGCACGATAACGATACCAATCAATAAATCCGGCAGGGTAGAAAGTATACTGGGGATAATCGCATCATAAATAATGCTTCCATCCTCCGTATAGATTGCCGGTGTATCAAACAGACGGGCAAATCCTCCCAGATAATAACAGCCTCCTGATACCACCATGGCAAAGAGGGTAGAAATAATCGTTCCATATCTGATTGCCTTTTCATCTCTTATGGCATAAAACTTATGTACCATCTGAGGAAGTCCCCAGGTTCCCAGTGAGGTAAGAACCACTACTCCCAAAAGATTGGGAAAATCTGGTCCAAAGAAGGAAGCAAAGACGCCTTTCTGGCCCATCGTTAAAGGGATATCACTTTCAATCTCAGACAGACTTCTTACTGCTTCATAAAAACCGCCCTGTCCATTCAAAACTGCCATAATCACTGCCACAATACCTATCAGCATAATGATTCCCTGAATAAAGTCGTTGATTGCCGTAGCCATATAGCCTCCCATAATGACATAGATGCCTGTCAGAGCCGCCATGGCAATTACACATACTGCATAAGGAATATCAAACGCCATACCAAATAGTCGGGACAATCCATTATATACCGATGCCGTATAGGGAATCAGAAAGATAAAGGAAATGGCAGAGGCTGCAATTTTTAACCCATTGGAATCATACCTTTTTCCAAAAAAATCAGGCATGGTAGCTGCAGACAAGGCTTTACTCATACTCCTCGTCCTGCTGCCCAAGATTACCCACGCCAGCAAAGAGCCTATAATGGCATTACCTATACCAATCCAAGTAGCAGAAAGACCATATTTATAACCGAACTGACCTGCATAACCTACAAATACCACCGCTGAAAAATAGGATGTTCCATAGGCAAAAGCTGTCAGCCAAGGACCCACACTCCGTCCGCCCAATACAAAATCATTTACATTAGTTGCATGTTTTCTGGAATAGATACCTACGCCAATCATTACGGCAAAGAAAATCACCAGAAAAATTACTTTGGTAAACATATGATACCTCCTAAAGGATTGTTTGGATTCTGACGTGCTTTTATCTTTTACTGCTTTAAACTTTTGAATTGTGACGCTTTAAAGCACGAAAGTATATAAATTATACAAAACCCTTGCAGAAATTGCAAGGGTTTCTTTTATTTTTCACTATAAAAACAGTTCGCCTATACCATTCGCAAAGGCATCTACGATGCTTTTGCGCTGCTGTGCAGCTAACTTTGCTCATTCTTAGACACTCCGCTCATATTCTGTGTCATTGCTTCATTCATACAAGCATGATTCGCCTATGACACAGAACATGCCTGAACGGTTACTGCAAATTTAACAATCTTCTTGCATTATTCGATAATATATCATCAATCTGCTCCGTAGTCAAAGGCAGGTCTTTTACCGTCTGTATATATTGGGCTGCATCGCTCCAGGGAGAATCTGTAGCAAACAGAATCTTCTCTGCTCCATGCTTTTTCAGAATCCTTAAAAACAAATCCTGCTCAATATAACCAAAGACAAAGGCAGTATCCAGATAAACGTCTTCTCCTGCCAGATATTCATAGACCTCCTCCCACTGATTCCAGCCTCCATAATGCCCCAAAACCATCTTTTTCGGCTTCAGTATATCCAATACCTTTCGCATTCTGTCCGGCGGACAGTGTACCGGCTCAGGCAAACCAATATCCATCCCTGCATGGGTAAGAATAATCAACCCCAACTCATCTGCATATTCGATAATGTTCATATACCGCACATCATCAATCATTACCCCCTGATAATCTGGATGAAGCTTAATCCCCACTATTCCCATTTCTTTTATTTTATTCAGTTTTTCTTTATAATTTTCACAATCCGGATGGATTCCCCCAAAGGAAAGCAATCGGTCTGAATAGTCCGCATTTATCCCTGCTGCAAAATTATTCACTCTGTCAAATTGAGCCGGTCTTGTCACTACCGGCATTACCACCGACAAGTCCACTCCTGTATGCTCCATGGCCTCCAGCAGCCCTGACTGTGTACCGTCAGCACTGGCCTTTACCTTAGCTCTCTGCTCCAATTCTGCAATCGTTCTGGCTGCAATTTCCTCCGGGAAAATATGTGTATGAAAATCGATTACCATGTTTTATAATTCCTCTAAGCTGATAAATTCTACACCTGCTTTTTCCAATACTCCTGCTGCTTTCTCCAAATCAGCAGCTTTCAGGATAATGGAAGCATCATCTGTACCGGTGGACAATGCATAGGTGTATTCAATATTAATACCGGCCTTACAAATTTCTGAAAGCAATACCTGCAGCTGCCCTACCTGATGACGCAGTCTGACTGCTACCACCGGTGTCAACATAGCAGAAAATCCATTCTCTTTTAAGGCATCCTTACCCCCTTCCGGGTCAGATACAATCATCCTGAGAATTCCATAATCGCTGGAATCTGCCAGAGACAGAGAAATAATATTGATATTTTTTTCTTTTAAGGTCTCCAGAACCTGTTCCAAACGCCCTTCCTTATTTTCAATAAATACAGACAGCTGATGAACAAACATATTAACACCCCATTTTCCGGCAGTCTGACCTTCTGATCGTCAGCTGTCAGACTGCCTGTCAAGCCAATTTATTTTATCCTGATATAATCCATATTAATTCCACTGTTTCTCTTACCTGAATTTCCATCTGCCACGTTGTCATCAGACAACGATGCCACCACATCGCCTTCTTTCTCCCTCTTGCCGAATGAAAATTTATCCGGTGTAAAACACATATGGATTAACTGTGACTTATACCAGCTTTCTCTTATCTATAACACGAACTGCCTTACCCATACTTCTTTCAATAGACTTAGGCTCTACCAGCTTTACCTTCACAGCCAGTCCGATTGCCTGCTGAATCACATGAGAGATTTTCTTGGTCAGATTCTCCAGCTCGCTGATTTTATCTGTAAAGAATTTTTCCTCTACCTCTACCTGTACCTCCAGCGTATCCAGATTGTTGACACGGTCAACAATCATCATATAGTGCGGTGACGTTTCACCGATTTCCAGCAAAGCAGCCTCTACCTGAGATGGAAATACATTTACCCCACGTATAATCAGCATATCGTCAGAGCGTCCTTTAAACCGACTGATTCTGGCCAGCGTTCTGCCACATTCGCATTTATCATAGCTGATACTGGTCAAATCCCTAGTACGATAACGAAGCAGCGGGATTCCTTCCTTGGTTAAGGTGGTAAATACCAGTTCTCCGGTTTCTCCCTCTTCCAATGGCTGAAGAGTATCCGGATCAATAATCTCCGGCAGGAAATGATCCTCATACACATGGAGTCCCTTATGATAGATACAATCACAGGCCACACCGGGTCCCATAATCTCTGACAGACCATAAATATCAAAAGCATTGATATGCAGCTTTTCTTCTATCTGCTTACGCATCTGCTCCGTCCATGGCTCTGCACCACAGATAGCCGCTTTTAACTGAATCTTATCCACATCCCCGCCTGCTTCCAGAGTTTCCGCAATATGCAGCAAATAGGAAGGTGTACAGGCAATAGCTGTTGCCCCAAAATCCTTCATCATCGTAGTCAGCTTCTTGGTATTGCCTGTAGACATAGGTACTACCGTAGCCCCCAGATGCTCTGCACCATAATGGGCTCCCAAACCACCAGTAAACAGACCATAGCCATAGGCCACCTGAATAATATCATCCCTGTTTAACCCTGCCTGAGCAAAAGCTCTGGCTACACATTCAGACCAGGTGTCAATATCCTTCCGGGTATAGCCTACTACCGTAGACTTGCCTGTAGTACCGCTGGAAGCATGGATACGCACAATCTGGGACTGAGGAACGGCAAACAGACCAAACGGATAAGTATCTCTTAAGTCATTCTTGGTGGTAAACGGAAGCTTATGAATATCCTCAATTCCATTAATATCTCCCGGCTCCACTCCCAGCTCCTGCATCTTTCTCCGATAAAACTCCACATTGTGATATACCCTATCCACCAGCTTTACCAATCGTTTACTCTGCAGGCTCTGCATCTCATCACGACTCATACACTCTTTTGTTTGATTCCAAATCACTGCAGTAACCTCCTTCTATCCTTTATCCTTCTAGTCCCAGTAAAAATGCTTTCTTATTCATTTCCACGGTCTTTGGAGGTACAGTCTTTTCAATCACCTTTAACCAGGCTTCCTTTGAAAATTCCATATGACGAGCTGCCACACCCAATACAATAATATTAAATACCCTGGAATTTCCCAGCTTTAACGCTTCCTCCATAGCATTGATTCTAAATACCTTATGTTCCTTCTCCAGACCTGCAATAATCTCAGCCGGATACTCTGCCGCTCCTGTCACTACCGTAATGGGATCGATTCTCTGCTCATTGACTACAATCACCCCATCCTTTTTCAAAAAATGGGCATAGCGCAAAGCCTCCAGCATTTCGAAGGCAATCAATACGTCAGCCTGCCCTTCTTCCACAATCGGCTCTGCCACCTTTTCTCCATATCGTACAAAGGTTACTACACTGCCTCCACGCTGTGCCATTCCATGCACCTCTGACAGCTTTACATCATAGCCTGTATCTGTAGTAATTCCACCCAAGATACGACTGGTCAGAAGAGTACCCTGACCACCCACACCTACAATCATAATATTTCTTGTCTGCTTTTCCATCGTCTATGCTTCCACCCTTTCGATTGCCTCAAATTTACAAAAGTCCATACAGAGTCCACAACCATTACACAGTGTTTCATCTATGGAAATCGTACCATCCGGATTCTTTGTTAAAGCTGAACATCCCGGCTTCAGACACATCCCACACTTGACACACTTTCCTTCTACCGGTCTGCATTTATGCTCAAACTTTAAGCCCTTAATCAACACACAGGGAGACTTGGTGATAATTACAGAAACCTCATCCTTTGCCACTTCTTCCTTAATCAGCTTCTCCAGTCCAACCACATCAAAAGCGTTGATTTCCACCACGTTTTTAATCCCCATAGCCTTACACAGCAGAGGAATATCCATGATGGGAACCTCTGCCCCCATCAGGGTTTTACCTGTAGCAGCATGATCCTGATGACCTGTCATACCAGTGGTAGAATTATCCAGAATAATTACTGTACCCGTTCCCTGATTATACACCATATTCATCAGAGAATTAATTCCTGTATGCATAAAGGTGGAATCTCCAATGACTGCTACCCAATTTTTAATATAGTCCTTCCCCTTTGCTTTTTCCATACCATGCAAAGTAGAAATACTTGCTCCCATACAAATCGTGGTATCGACCACACTTAAGGGAGCCACTGCACCCAATGTATAACAGCCAATATCTCCTGCCGCATGAATCTTCAGCTTATTCAACACAGAATACACACTTCGGTGAGGACAGCCGGGACACAGAATCGGCGGTCTGGCAGGTACCTGTGCAGCCGCACTGAGGGAAACCTCCTCCTTTAACACGGCCTTACGCAGCATATTGGCACTGTATTCTCCCTGTACAGTAAAGATTTCCTTACCAATACAGGAAATTCCCCAAGCCTTAATCTGCTCTTCATAAACCGGCTCCAGCTCCTCAAAAATATATAAGGTCTCTACCTGAGCAGCAAACTCCTCAATCAGCTTTCTGGGAAGCGGATGTACCAGCCCCAGCTTTAATACACTGGCATTTGGACAGGCTTCTTTCACATACTGATAGGCAATACCACTGGTAATAAAGCCGATTTTGGTATCGTTAATCTCTACTCTGTTGATCGGCATATGGTAACTGTCTTCTGCCATATCCTTCAGTCTCTGTTCCACAAACAGATGCCTCTGCTTTGCATTCCCCGGCATCATAACAAACTTGCCAATATTTCTCTCGTAGGTAATATCCACCGGCTCACATCTTTCTTCCAAAGTAACCGGTCCCTGAGAATGGGAAAGTCGGGTCGTGGTACGCAGGATTACCGGTGTATCATATTTTTCGGAAAGTTCAAAGGCATATTTCATAAAATCCTTTGCTTCCTGAGAATCTGAAGGTTCCAAAACAGGTACCATGGCAGCCCTGGCTACACACCGGCTATCCTGCTCATTTTGAGAAGAATACATTCCCGGGTCGTCTGCAGCCACCAGTACCAATCCTCCATTAACTCCACTGTAAGCTACTGTATACAATGGGTCTGCAGCCACATTAACTCCCACATGCTTCATCGAAGCCATAGCACGTACTCCACTGATGGAGGCACCAATAGCCACTTCCATAGCCACCTTTTCATTAGGAGACCATTCTGCATAAATTTCCGGATAGTTTACAATATTCTCACTAATCTCTGTACTGGGAGTACCGGGATAGGCTGCTGAAACCTTTACTCCCGCCTCAAATGCTCCCCTGGCAATTGCTTCATTGCCCAGCATAATCTTCATTTCACTCATTTTTTCTTATTAGCTCCCTTCTGCAGGTATCCAGTCCTCCACAATATCTATGGATTCTCATGTTTTCCTGCCCTTTCTCTTTCTATCTGCTGAATGATTCTAAATCAATTAGCCCATATTTTGTTCTGCTATCAGGCGGTTTGCCCCATACTTCTCCCTCAGCTTGGGTTTTTCAATTTTTCCCGTGGGATTCCTTGGGATTTCTGCAAAAATCACCTCA
>JAFXJR010000068.1 GCA_017532145.1 Lachnospiraceae bacterium
CTATATCAATCAAAAGAGATTAGATTCTGGTAGGAAATATCCTTTGAATAAAGGTGACATAGTTCGTTTAGCAAACTGTGATTTTGAAATTGTGTAGGTAGAGGGAAAATAAAAATGGCAAAACCAAGAGTGATAATAGCTGATTTAGATACAGGCTATATTATGGCATTAGAATTGAAGTTTATACAATATTGTTTCCAGCAAATAGAATTAGAAATTATTACAGATAAGAAATATTTTCACGATTTTTTTTCTACTCCACAACAAGCAGATGTTTTGATTATAGCAGATAGGTTATATGATTTTTCTCTAAAGAATCATCAGTTGAATCATATATTTATTATGATGGAGCAGTATGAAGAGGTAAATACAGAAGAGGTAAATATTGATAAGTTATTTAAATACACAAGTATTCAGGATATATTTGATGTAATAACGAGTAAAAGTGGTATTTCCTTCCATATAGACAATATGAAGAAGCAGGAGACACAGCTTTTACTTGTTACTTCTGCTACTGGTGGAGTAGGAAAAACTACAGTTGCCATGGGAATATGTGCCTGTTTAGCAAAAAATAAACATAGGGTGTTATATATAAATGCAAGTAGACTGCAAAATTTTCATCATATGTTAAAGAATGCTCAACCATTGTTTTTGGATGAAATAGATAAAAAACTTAAGAATCCTACAGAGCAGATTTATTTGGATATTCATTCTATGATTCAAAAGGAAATATTCAGCTATTTCCCGGCATTTCCTAGCTCCTTAACATCACTGGAACTGGAATTTTCCATTTATGAACAAATTGCATTGGGGGCAAAAAAAAGTGGGGATTTTGATTGGATTATCATTGATGCAGAGAGTACTTTTGATAAGGAAAAAATCCAACTTTTCAATAGGGCAGATAAGGTTTTGATTATTATGGATCAAACACTAGGAGGAGTGATAGCAGTTAATAATCTGCTTTCCAATATAGAGGAAGACAGTATAAAAAAGTGTATCTTTATCTGTAATCGTTTTAAGCAGAATGTCTATAATGCCTTGCAGGAATCAGAAATAGAAATAAAGTTTACAAGAAATGAATATATTAGAGAGTTTGACATTGATACAAATATAGATTGTGAACAGTTGGTACAGAATATGGAAATGAGGAATATTTCTGGTCTGCTTGTATAACAAAAGAGGAAATTTTATGAGTTGGATGTTTTGGGGGAAGAATAATAGAAAAAACAAAAAAGAGAACAAATAAACTATATAGCAAAAAAATTTTCTATTCTGGGTGACTCTCTTAGCACTTTGCAAGGTTATAATCCAACTGGCTATAATCTGTTTTATGAGGGAGAGAACAGTAACAAATCAGGAGTTATTCAGATGCATGATACCTGGTGGGGAAAGGTTATTGAGCATTTTCACGGACAACTTTTAATTAATAATTCCTGGTCAGGAAGCAGAGTAACAAAAATACCAAGTAACAGTCAGCTGTTTCCATCAGGCTGCAGTGAAGAAAGAGTAAATGGTTTACATATAAATCATATAAAGCCAGACGTTATTCTTGTTTATCTGGGAACAAATGACTGGGGATATGGAGTGGAACCTATATCCTCTGTTCCCCATTTAGAGATATTTGAAAGTGCATATACTTATATGCTGTCCAGACTGAAAGAAAATTATCCTGAAGCTGAAATTTGGTGTTGTACCTTAGCCTCTACCTTAGCCTCTACCTATATGTCTTCCAGCCCTTCCTTTCGTTTTCCTTATACTTATGGAGGAATTCATATGAAGGTATATAATAATCTAATTCGAAAATGTGTTAATGTTCATCAAGCTGGACTTATTGATTTGTATAGCTATTCTCAGCCTTATGATACGATAGATGGCAGTCATGCTACAGCAGATGGTATGAATACCCTGGCAGAATTGGTTATTCACAGTATGTTATATACCTGATTTTTCTATAGAACAATAAGTTTCTATAGGATAAAAGATGTCATTCGTCAGTTATTTGTGCATTCTGTCAGCTATTTTATCAAATAATGACATATTATGTTAAACTACATCAACAGCCTGTTAGTTTTGGCTAATGGAGCTGGAGGATACTGTGGATATGTTGAATACTGGAACAGGGAATGCACAAAGGATATTAAATTTTTTTATGGGGAGTTTCGTATCATGAAAGGGATTTGTTATAACTGTTTCCAGAACTTGTTACAACAGAATTATCAGTGTCCCTATTGTGGCTTTCCTATGCAAAGCTATCAAAGCAGTCTGCGTGCTTTAGTACCGGAGACTGTACGAGGAGACCGGTATTTGGTAGGAAGAACCCTGGGAGAAGGTGGATTTGGTATCACCTATCTTGCATTGGACAGAAATACCCAGACAAGAGTGGCGATAAAGGAATACTTTCCTGGAGCCCTGGTCACTCGAGACGTTTCTGTATATGGTGGAAATACACTACATACCTTGTCTCAGGGTAGCCACAAGGATTTTCAGGCAGGCTTGAAGCGTTATGTGGAAGAAGCCTCCATTCTTTCTAAGTTTCAAGATTTGCCTGGTATTGATGCAGCGTAAACAAAAGGAGAAGGAAAAATGGAAAAAAAAGCAGTTAGTTATTTACCTAATGGTTCTGTAGTAATTATTGAAAACAACAAAAATAGGATGATGATTTGTGGAAGAATGGTAAGAGAACCAGAAAGTGGAGAAATTTATGATTATATGGGATGCCGTTATCCCCAAGGATGTCAGCGTATAGGAGATTGTATATTTTTTAATCATTCTCAAATAGAAATAGTTTTTTTTCTAGGATTTCAGGATATGGAAGAGCTAATGTATAGGGAGGTACTTCAGATGCTTCCAGAAGAGATAGAAGCTGGAGAAGATAGAGAAGGCGAGGAGCAGACGGCAGAATAAGGGGGGATAAGGTATGGCATATTTTGTAGTACGTGTAGACAGATTAAATCAAACCTCTGGAGAATTACATACGATTTATCAGCAGATTACAAGAGAAATGGGTGATATTGATAGTGTAAGAAATGCTTTAGCTGGTATGTCAGGAATGGGAAACCTCAGAAATAGTCTTCGTTCCTTAAGAACAACTGTTTCTACTGATGTAAATCAGATCAGAACTATGGCGGATAAATTATCAGAGATTGTAAAGCAATATGAGAAAACAGAGACAGGTTTAATGCAGCAGAAAGTAGCTACTGATAAGAATCAGCCATCAGAAGGGAATAACTCCAAGGAAGTCAGCTGGTGGGATGCGATTTGGGAGTATTGGGAAAATATAGTTTCAAATAACAAAAATGATCCAGAGATGTTTCAAAATATAATAACATTTGGTTTTCTAAGTGCTATGTTCCCAGATATATCAGATACTTATGTAGGAAAGTCACTTAAGCAGGCTATTTGTGGAAATTTTACGGAAGATTCTAACTTCCTTGGAATTGTTTTAAGTGTAGCTATAGGATTTATTCCTGTAGTAGGACAAATTGCTGATGTTAGGGATGTTATTGCTGATATCGGTAAGCTGATAGACGATGGACCCGAAGCAGAGGAATGGGTTTCTTTGGGAATTTCTATTATAGGAATTATACCGGTTGTTGGTGACATCGCTAAAAATGCAGACAAAATAGTGGCTGGTGTGGCCAAATTAGGAAAACATGGGCCGGACATGGCTAAACAAGTTCAGAAAATGTTCCGCAATATAGATGAAGTGACGGATTATATAAGCAACACAAAGGTAGTCAAGCATTTAGATGAAATTGGAAAAAGAGTAGACAACTATGTGGATGAGATAGGTAAAAAGGTGAATGAACATATTGTAGAACCTATAGCAAAGCAAGTAGATAAATATGTGGGACCTATGATAGACAGAGTAGATAACTATGTGAATAATATACCAGGAGTACAGCATATACGAAATAAGGTAGATGAGATATTGGGTAAAAAAGTAATTAAAGATAAGGATTTGGGAGAGGCAGGGAAGGAGACAATACAAAAAACGATAGATAAAGTGATTCAAAATAATATTTTGGATTGGGTAAAGGAGAAACGGGAATCTTTAGCAACAACCTAAAATTAAATGATAAAAGGTAAGAGCAGAGGAAGGGAGTATACTGATTCAATATGGTAATGGTAGTAATTGTGGTCATTGTACTCGGTATTATACTAGCAGCAATTATTGCACTGGATATATATGCAGCTTATGTATACCACAATGCATCAAGGACAGAGGGAATCGTCTTGCAGTGTGAAGGAAATATTACCGTCAAGGGCTATGGAAAATTCAGATATAAAAAATATGGAAAATATTTAATTGGTTATCGTACTGCAGATGGAGAATTTAAAGCAAGTATTCCCATTAGAGACAGCAGCCTTAAGGTAGGTGATCATGTAGAAGTCAGATATGTAAAAAATTCTATGGGAACACATCTTCTGGATGATATTGCAAGCACACGGATTCGAGAGTTTGCTATTTGTGTCGTTTTAGGAGGATTATTAAGTATAGCCATCATCTATGCCAAGAAAGTGGGTATATTAAGATGAGTACATACTTTAGAATAATAAAGAAAAGTTGGAAAATATCCCTATAGATAGTTTTGAGGAGGATGAAATGTACTGTAGACAATGTGGAAAAAAAATAAAAAAAGAAGCTAAGTTTTGCAGTCACTGTGGACAGAAAATCAAACTTCAACATACATCTCGGACTGTAGGTGCATCCTCTAAAAATTGTTCCAATTGTGGTGCTGCTAATCATCCAAGAGAATCTTTCTGTCGATCCTGCGGTACTCCATTTCTGGCTGTACAAGATATGAGAAGACGAAATGGCCGACAAAATTATCGTCTGTTATGGATGAGTGTAGGAGTAGCTATAGCTGTAGTAGTAGTGGGTATGGTAGGACTGCTATTATGGAAATATATTCAACAAATAGAGACACAGACACAGGTTCATCCTTTGGTATATTTAAAGGATAATGATATTTATGGTGTGAAAAAAAATGGAGAAAGTTATTTGGTAAGTAGGGATGGATTTCGGCATGAGGAGGAGTCAGGAAAACTTCTACTGCATAGAGAGATTCAGTTTACACAGGATGGTCAATATCTGTTTTATGCTAAAAATAACGAAGCTAATAATAGTTATGCTATAGAGTTTGATCTTTGTCGTAGGGTCTATGGTAAAGAGGATGCAGAAGAAATAGTAATTGACTCTAGTGTACTGGATTTTTGTGTTTTGGATAAAGATCATATTTTATATAAAAAAACACAAGAAGCTGATTTGAATGTTTTGTATTATCTGGATTTGGAAAATAAGGTGGAGTTAGCTCAGGATGTGGCTTGGTTTGGAGTTTCCAGAAATGGACAGTATATTTTTTGGCTTAGAAAAGATGACAATCGATATGTGGAGCTGTATGTACAGGATAGTAGATTGAAGAAGAGTGCGATTAAGATTGATTCAAATATTCGATATTTTCGGCCTATTCACTTTTCAGAAGATTTTAGTCAAATTGTGTATGAAAAAGAGGACGGAAGTTTGTACATAGTTAATGATTTATCACGGAAAGAAAAGATTGCTTCTTATGTATCGGAATATTCAGAGTATCCTGTAGTAGAAAAGGATCATTTAAAATTTTATTATACGATTACAGAACCTTATGATTCTGTTACTCTTATTCCGGATGATGAGAGGGATAAGGTAATGGATATAGATTTACCTATGCTTTCTTATCAAAAAATCTATTATTATAATGGAAAAACGAAAAAAAGTATTCTTCTGAAGGAAGGAATTGTGACATCCTACTTAGCAGATAATCAAGAAAATTCTACTATAGGAAGAATATATACCATTTTAGATCCAAAGAAACTAAAGCCTATGGTTTATCTTTCAGAGATAGAAGGATTATATCAAAATGAGCTTCACCAAAAGCTGGAGGATATCTATGCAGAGCAAGCAGAGGTATATCTTTTCCATGATTCAAAGGTGATAGAACTGGAAATTGATCTCCAAAACTATTCCTGTCAAGAATTGGATATAGGAAAAAATAGTTATAGTCTGGTTTTAGTAGGAAAAATAGGAAAAAAGATGGATAGTAGTCAATTATTTTTTACTAAGCTTGGACAGGCTGACAAACTGAAGCTGATAGATCAGACAAGAGGAAATTTTGAAAGGGTAGAATTAAGTCAAGAAGATACTATAGTCTATCTGAAAAACTGGGAGAATGAGATGGGAGATTTATATTTTTATCAAGCAAAGGAACCAGAAAAAATAGGAGACGAAGTTATACGCATAGAAAGCTGGACAGATGGTAGAATTGTTTTTACAAAGAATGGAAGTAGCTATGGCAGAGACCTATATTCCTACGAAACAGGTAAGGTGATAGATGTAGATTCTAATATCATCCGCCTTTTAAATCATATATCATACTTGAAAGAATAAGGAAGTGTAATAATTATGGACATTCTGACAAATCCAGTAGTATCTGGTGTAGCTGTGGCATTAACAGTCGTATTAGTGATAATATTTTTAATTCGTTTGGGAAGGGTAAGATCCAGGAAGAATGAGTTGAAACGACTGGCAGAGGATAGAAATCGAGAAGAAACATTGGATAATATCCTGCGTAATGACAAGATAGAACGGAGAGAGATGGCATCTAAGTCAGTTCCTTACGAAGTGAATTATTCTAATAAAAATAAGAAAGAAAGTAAAGAGCGAGAAAGTAGAAAGATAATGATACAGCTAATAGAGCATAATGAACTTTCGATACGCAAGCATATATTAAGTCCTGAAAATGTAATTCAAATAGGAAGCCATCCTAAAGGAGATTCAATTCTGGTGGCTGATGTCAGTCCTTGCCAGTGCCAGATTTTCTGTTATCAGGATGAAATCTATATAAGGGATGTGGGAGAAAGAAAGTTGACGATGTTAAAAAGAGGAAAAAAGAAGGTTTTTGCAGATGGGAATGGAACCTCTTTGAAAACAGGAGATCAGATTATTTTAGGTAAAGTATTTTTTGACTTTACCCTGATAAAATAAAAAATAACATATAATTAAGGAGGAAATATGAGCTACATTCTGTTAATTTACAGTAAAAATGCCTTTAAAGAATTTTTATTACCTGCAATCAATAATGCAGATAGCTCCATTGTATTGAGTAAAAATATTTTTCAGTTGAGTCATGATTTGGAGATTGGATTGGAGATTGTGGATGGAAAATGGTTTTTCAATAAGGAAAGAGACTTTTCTTTAGCTTACACAGCAAATAGAGAAGCATATGCAGAAAAGCCATTGGTAGGAGGAGATTTACTGACAATTACTTTGAAGTCAGGACAGATTTTACATCTGATTGTGAAAGAGATTCAAGATTCTTTTCGAGTATATAAAAAATATAATATATCCAATATTAATGGAATTCGTATTGGAAATTCAGAAAACTCAGATATTCAGTACAACTTTTTAAAACTGGTATCTAAGGATCATGGCAGTATTGTAAAAAATGGAAATCAATATATTGTTCAGGATACCAGTTCTAATGGTATTTTTATTAATTCTGTTCGTATGACAGGCAGTTGGCAGCTATCCTTTGGGGATTGTATTGATATTTTTGGATTAAGGATGGTGTTTTTAGGAGATATTTTAGCCGTCAATGAGGGAGTGGAAGGACTTAGGGTACGAGAAGATAAACTGATGCCCTTTAGGAAGGAAAGTCTTGGAGAAGCTACGCCAGCTGGACAGAAGATAGAATCTGTTCTTTTCCATCGTTCACCCAGAAAAATCAGTAAATTAGATACAGAGCCTGTAGAGATTGAGGCACCACCAGCTCCTAAAGAACCGGATAAAAGACCATTGGCTATGATTATTGGTCCCTCTCTTACTATGGCTCTGCCTATGCTTTTAGGCTGTAGCCTTTCCATTTACGGAACTCAGGCTTCAGGAGGAGGAGGCAGAGGTATCTTTATGTATACCGGTTTAGTGACAGCGATTACCTCAGCAATGATTGGAATGATTTGGTCTTTGACTAATATTCGTTATGGAAAGAAGAAAAGTATTGAGGACGAAACTCGACGTTTTGAGTCTTACAGTGAGTATTTAATTAAATGTGCAGAAACAATAAAGTCTAAATATGAAAAGAATACTATGGCACTTAAGGAAATGTATCATTCTGCAGAGGAATGCTGTAATTACTCAGAAAATACGGTAGTGCTTTGGAATCGTAATGTAACTCATTCAGATGTCTTATATCACCGACTGGGAATAGGAGATATCCCTTTCCAAGTACAAGTAAATATTCCTAAGGAAAAGTTTAAGATGATTAATGATTCTCTTTCAGAAAAGCCTAGGATGATTAAGGAAAGCTATGCTCTTCTAAAGGATGTGCCGGTAGGTGTGGACTTGATGAAGCACCGTTTGATTGGAGTATTTGGCGGGGAAAAGAAAAAGGGAGCGATGACTGTCCTTTATAATCTGGTAGCTCAAATTGCAGCAAATAACTGCTATACCGATGTAAAAATGGTATTTATCTATGATGAAAAGAAGTATGACGATACTGGAGAATGGAACTTTGCCAAGTGGTTGCCTCATGTCTGGTCAGAGGATAAAAAGTCTCGATATGTAGCAAAAAATAAGTCGGAGGCTAGTGATGTACTTTATGAGTTGACTCAGATATTGAGGATGCGTCAGGAATCTAGTGAACACGGCTTTGGAGAGAAAGAAAGATTTGTAAAACCGTATTATATCGTGTTTGTGGCAGATCCGGAGTTACTGGAAGGAGAATTGATTTCCAAGTATATCTTTGAATCAAAAAGTGAGTATGGAATGACTACGTTGCTATTAGAGGAAACCTATGAACAGCTTTCCAATGCTTGTAAATATCTGATTCAGAACAATGCCGATTTTAAGGGAGCTTACAGTGTGGATGATGATGATTCAGAAAAGCTGGAAATTCGTTTTGATATGGCTTCCCCCATTGCTTTGGAGCAGCTGGCACGCAGACTGGCCAATATTGAAGTAAATGAAATTGAAACCGGTGGAGAGATTCCTAATGCTCTTACCTTTTTTGAAATGCATGGGGTAAACAGATTAGAAGAATTGAATGTAATGGAGAGATGGAGAAAGAACAGAACTTACGATAGCATGAAGGCTTTGGTGGGACAGAAGTCGGGTGGTGCTCCTTGTTATTTGGATGTACATGAAAAATACCATGGGCCTCATGGTCTGGTAGCAGGAACTACAGGTAGTGGTAAATCAGAAACCTTACAGACCTATATGCTGTCGTTAGCACTGAATTTTAGTCCGGATGATATTGGATTTTTTATTATCGACTATAAAGGTGGAGGAATGGCCAATCTATTTTCAGGGCTACCTCATATTATTGGTCAAATTTCCAATCTTTCAGGTAATCAGGTTCGCCGTGCTATGGTTTCAATTAAAAGTGAAAATATGCGTAGACAACGTATTTTTAATGAGCATGGAGTAAACAATATCAATTTGTATACTAAGCTGTATAAAAATAATGAGGCTACTCTGCCCGTTCCTCATATGTTTATTATTATCGATGAATTTGCCGAGTTGAAAAGAGAAGAACCTGACTTTATGCGTGAGTTAATCAGTGTAGCACAGGTAGGACGAAGTCTGGGTGTCCATCTGATTTTAGCCACTCAGAAGCCTAGTGGTACGGTAGACGATAATATTTGGAGTAACTCTAAGTTCAAACTCTGTTTACGTGTACAGGATAAACAGGATAGTAATGATATGTTACATAAGCCGGATGCTGCCTATATTACTCAGGCCGGACGTTGTTATCTGCAGGTAGGTAATGATGAACTATATGAACTTTTCCAGTCCGGTTACAGTGGAGCTACCTATGATGACAGTGAAGATGTGATTACTTCAGATATTGCCAAGATGGTAACAAATACAGGAAAGGCAGCTTTAGTAGGAAGCTATGCAAAGATTCAGCAAAAGAATGCAAGAAAACAGAAATGGATTAGTTATCTCATTGGACAGTTGGAGGAAACAGCAAAAAGCCTAAATGTGATACCGGAGGCAGTGGCCAGTGATCCTACACAGAAGAAAAATTTATTTGATGCAATGTTAAAACAATTGGAAAAGGAAGGGGCAGAATATCCTGATTCTGATTATAACCGTCGCAGGTTAGAAGATTTGCTGCATATGTATGTCGTAGCATCTGCTAGTGTTTCCGGAAGTGATAGAACAGCAATGGCGAATACCATTATTAAACTGGCAGGAACCTCAGGAAAGAAGCTGCCAGAAAGTAAGGAGAAGACCCAACTGGATGCAGTGGTAGAATATTTGGATAAAATTGCAAAAGAAAATGGATATACTCATAACCTGCAGTTATGGCTTCCTGTATTACCAACTCATCTGTATCTGGATGAACTGGAAGGCTATGGGAGAACAGCTTATCGTGAAGGTAAATGGATATCCCGGCAGAAGGAATGGGATTTATCTGTCTATATGGGATTATGTGATGATCCGGTTAACCAGGCACAGATGCCTATGATTTTAGATTTATCGAATAATGGACACCATGCAATCTGTGGTGTTGCAGTAAGTGGTAAGAGTACCTTCCTGCAGACTTTTGTATATTCTATGATTTGTAAATATACTCCGGCAGCAGTGAGTATTTATGGTATCGACTATGGTAGTAAGATGCTCGCAGCTTTTGAACAGGCACCTCATGTAGGTGGATTAATTTATGAAGGAGAGGATGACAGATTAGCTAAGTTTTTCACGATGCTTTCTGGTATTATAGAGGAAAGAAAAGTATTGTTCCGAGGGGGAAACTATAGCCAGTATGTACAGGTTCATGGAATTACCCTGCCTGCCATTGTGTTGGTCATTGACAATTTTGGTAATTTTAGGGCTAAGACAGATAATAAATATGACGATTTCTTCCTGCAGCTTGCTAAGGATGGGGTGAGCTATGGAGTCTTTATTGTAATGACAGGTGGTGGCTTTGGTATGACAGAGATTCCGGGCAGGATTGGAGACAATATCAGAACCACGATTTCTCTGGAGATGAAAGACAAGTTCCAGTATGGAGATATTATGAGAACCATGAAGATTGAGACTCTACCGGAAGAAAATGTAAAGGGACGAGGATTGATACGAGTGGGAGAATCTATTTTGGAATATCAAACTGCTCTGGCTCTGCGAGCAGAGAATGACTTTAAACGCTCAGAAGCAATTGCAGCTTTAGCGACAGAAATGAAAGCTGCATGGAGCGGAAAACGGGCTAAGAGAATCCCTGAGATTCCGGAGAAATTTATCTGGTCAGAATTTGCTGAAACAGAAGAAGTAGAAAAGATGCTGGCAGACGACAGAAGACTGCCTGTGGGATATGATACTACTACTGTGGCAGTTTATGGAGTGGATTTATCTAAGAATTACTGTTATCTGATGAGTGGTAAGAGCAGGACTGGAAAGACCAATATGCTGAAGGTATTAATGCAATCAGCAGCCCTTAAGGGAGGAAAGCTGGTAGTCATAGACTTTGCAGATGAGTTAAAGGCGATGTGTGAGGGTATGGATGTAACCTATGTACCAGATGATAATTCTTTGTATAATTATTTGGGACAGGATTTGCTTGAAGAGTTTAAGGTACGTAATGGCAAAAAGAAGACTAAGTTGGCAGAAGGGCTGTCAGATGATGAAATCTTTGAGAGCATGAATCAAGAAGAAAGGATCTATATCTTCTTGCCAAATTTAGCAGAATTTATCCAGCATATCTACAGACCTGGCAATGGAGCAGGACAAATGAATGCACTCATAGAAAATCTATGGGATAAAGGCAGCTTACATAATATTTATTGGTTTGGCTGTATCAGGCTGGAGGACGTAAATGAAGTAAGTGGTATGAGAGCTTATAATCTGTTTATTAAAGAAAAAAAGGGAGCTCATTTTGGCGGCAATGTATCAGCGCAAAGAATTTTCAGCTTCGATTATTTACCTTTTGCAGAGCAGTCTAAGTCAGAAAAGGTGGGTATTGCTATGTTGCCGGCATCAGAGGAAAATGTAAGAAAGGTTGCAGTTCCCCAGTGTAAATAGCAGGATGGGGGAGAAGCTATGATATCGATGCTTATCTATAATAAGATAGAGAAGGAGCTGCACAGCTTATACAGGGAATTTAGAAATCAGGCAGCTTATCTCAGTGATGAACATTGGAAAATTCTAGTAACTGAAAAAATTGATGAGGTAATGGAGAGGATGGACACCTTAGCCTTGTTGGATATGGCCTGTATGGATGTAACAGAAGAAGGAACACTTCCTATAGTAGAGGCAATGCGCCAGGAGTTTGAAGAAATGTATCTGCTCCTGGTAGCAGATACCTCTCTCTCTCCCATGTCCTATATGAAGCCCAGTGTAAGAGCCACTTCGTTGCTGTTGCGTCCTTGTACACAAACAGATATCCAAAGAGTTACTCGGGAATTTGTGGAGTCTTATATGGCCTATTTTGATAAAAAGAATGGAGTCAATAGCTTTATCATTGATTCTAGAGATGGAAGGCTTCATATACCCTATCATAAAATTCATTATTTTGAGGCTAGAGAAAAGAAACTGTATGCACAGACGGATAGTGAAGAATATGGATTCTATCATACTATCGATAGTCTGGAGGAAAAGTTACCTGGATATTTTGTCAGATGTCACCGAAGTTTTATTGTTAATATACGAAAGATAGACAAGGTGGTGTTATCCAAGAATCTAATCCAGCTGTTTGGTGGATGGGAGTTGCCTCTTTCCAGAAGCTATAAAAGGAAATTTAAGGAACTGGGAAGGCCGGAGAGGGAAATAAAAAATAGTTAGTTTTGATAGGAAGTGCAGGTATAGTGATAAAACGGTAATAGATTCTATGAATCTAATGAAGATGTAAGGAGGTTTGCAGTTTGGAACAGAAGGAAGTAGAAGATCTGGATTTAGAACATAGTAGATGTAAATGGGAAGATTTGTTGGATATGTATATGATGGTGTCTGCCACTAATCATTTGGGAGATGATGACACAAAGGAGGCAGATGAAATTTGTGAGTTGGCAGATGAGATTATTAAGCTGGCAGGTAAGATTATTAAGTTATCAGGACGGTTAGGTAAGAAATTCCCAGAAAATAAGACAATGGATACCATAATAGAATATCTGGGTAAGAGAGCAAAGGAAAAGGATGATAGCTACAATCTTCAAACGAGGAAGAAAGTACTGCCCACTCATTTGTATTTGGATGAATTGGAAGGTTATAAACAGAGTGCTTATAGAAAGGGTATCTGGAAAGCCAGACAGGAAGGATGGGATTTGTCAGTTTACATAGGACTGTATAATGATCCGGTTAATCAGGTACAGATACCATTGGTACGAGATTTGGCTGTTAATGGACATCTTGCTGTCTGTGGTGCACCATTTAGTGGCAAGAGTACCTTTCTGCAGACCTTTGTATATTCTATGATTTGTAAATATACACCAGACGTAGTAAATATTTATGGTATCGATTATAGTAATAGGATGTTATCAGCCTTTGAACAGGCTCCCCATGTAGGTGGTTTAGTCTATGAAGGGGAGGAGGAAAAAGTGGATAAATTGTTGAAGATGCTTTCTGGAATCATCCATGAGAGAAAGGTACTATTTCAAAGAAGTAACTACAGCCAGTATGTACAAATTAAAGGAATTACTTTGCCTGCCATCGTTTTAGTTATTGATAATTTTGATGATTTTAGGAAAAAAGCAATGGACTTTGAACAGGGAGATATAAATCATAACTTTCGTCAAATTGTAGAGACTGGTATAAGTTGTGGAGTGTTTGTTGTAATAGCAGGCAGTATAAGTAGCCTAACTTCTAGTATAATTAGAGAAAACTTCCGAACTGATATTTCTTTAGAGCTGTATGATAAATCTCAGTATGAAATGGCGGTAGTAGGTAGGAAGATTGATACTATACCTCAAGCAAAGGTAAAGGGACGTGGACTGGTACAAGTAGGAGAAAGATTTTTGGAATACCAGACTGCTCTGGCTCTGTGTGCCGATAACGACTTTAAGCGGTCAGAGATAATTGCCGATTTAGCAGAAGAAATGAACAAGATATGGAGTGGAAAACGACCTAAGAAAATTCCAGAAATCCCCAAGAAATTATTCTGGTCAGAATTTGTCAGCACAGAAGAAGTACAAAAAATGCTGGAAGACGATAGAAGCTTGCCTGTAGGATATGATGTCAACACTGCATCAGTTTATGGGGTAGATTTATTTACCAATTATTGCTATCTGATAAGTGGTGATATAGGAAAAGGAAAGACCAATATGTTGAAAGTCTTGATACAATCTGCTGCTCTTAAAGGAGGAAAGCTGGTGGTTATCGATTTTTCCAAGGAATTAAAGGAAATGTGTGAAGGTATGGATGTAACCTATGTGGCAGATGATATTGTTCTATATAATTATCTGAAGGATAGTCTGATAGAAGATTTTAAAGCACGCAATGTGAAAAAAAAGAAAAAGATAACAGAAAATATGTCAGATGATGAAATTTTCGTCAGTATGAATCAGGAGAAAAAAATCTATATCTTTCTGACTGATTTAGCAGAATTTATTCGGCATATTTATACTCCCGATAATGGAGTAGGAGCGATGAATGCTGCAATAGAAAATCTGTGGGATAAGGGATGCTTGCATAATATCTATTGGTTTGGCTGTCTTGAAAAGAAGGATATAAAAAGTGTACAGGATATGATGGCGTACAAGTTGTTTATTAAGGAAATGAAGGGGGTTCACTTTGGAGGTAACGCATTAGAACAGAAAATCTTTAACTTTGATTATTTGAAGTATAGAGAGCAGTGCACACCGGAGAAGACAGGTATTGCTATGTACCTGAATCAGAGGAAGGGGGAACGGTAAGAAAGGTGGTAATCCCCTTGTGTAAATAGCCGAATGGGGGAAACTCAATATAAAAGTTGATTCCTGATGCTTTCTAAAGATTTTATCTGATTGTTCAGTGAGTAGAAATTGCCGATTGCGAGAAGCAATAAAGGAATATTTAAGGAATGTGGAAGAATGAATGGGGATAAAAAATACTGCTTTACCGAGCAGGAGTTTTGGGCTTTGGCAGGAAGTGTGGGTATTCAGAAGCTATATGGTTTCCTTCCGGAAGCAGAAGCTGATTTGAAGAAGTTTGATGAGAAGATAGTTTATCAGCTGTTATTTCAGATGACAAATAAGAAGTTTTTGGAAGCAGAGGAGAACAGATACAGGATGCATCCAGAGCTGAGGGAATTGTTCGGTTATATAAAGTCAGCTTCTGGTGTATTAACTATTTATTCGATGAGTGGAAGCTTTTCTAATAAATGTATCTATTTGTCGGATAATATTGTGCTAGTCGAGGAGGGGGGAATCAATGCACGATTTTTAAAGGCCTGCTTTGGAGCTAGAGAAGATATCTTGGATATTGCTTTGGAAGGAATACTTCCAAAGCAGAATGTAGCAGATGATTTGCTTTATCAAAAGGAAAATGCAGATTTGGAAAAGCTGCAGGATAAGGAGCTGGTCATTTTTCTGGAACAGATGGGCAGTCAGGAAGAATAAGAAAGGAAGAAGGTAATAGAAGGGCTTGGTATACATAGCCGAATAGAAAAATGGGAAAAAGAGGTAAGCTGTGCAGTGAAAAGTCTCTGGATTGCTGTGCGACCACTCTATAATCTGCTTCTATATCAGGAAAAGGAAGAGTGGCATATCTATTTCTATTCCTTGCGGAAGTTAAAAGAACTGATAGAGGAAATGATAGGTGATGATTAGGTAAAGAGTTACTTTGACAGGCATACTGGCAGGGTATGGGAAAGGAGGGATAATAGAGAATGATTATGGTAAATATTTATGTACCAACAGTGGATCGGGAATACGACTTTAGTCTGGATCAAAATGTAAAGATAGAGACAATTATTACAGAAATCGGAGAAATGATTTCTCGTAAGGAACAGTCAAAGATAGTGGGAAAGATAGAAGAATTGATTCTGTGTGATAAAGATAGCAGGAAGATACTTAGAAGAGAAGATACTTTGGCTGCCTGCGGTATTTGTACAGGCAGTAAATTGATTTTAATTTAACCGAATCAAGGAGAAGTCCCCAACTTCCCTTGATAAACAAGCAGCAAGATAGATGGACGAGTTACTTTGATAAAAAATAAGTCGTTCATCCCGATAAACGTGCTGTTTGTCAGATAAAATTCAAATAGTTGCCAGATGTGATATGATACAGATAACAGGAAGGACGAAAGCAGTGATGAAAGTAATCATCAATCAGTTACAAGATGGTTGCAGACGGATAGAGTGGCAGATTCGATTGCTGTCTTATGCGATAGACGAGTTGGAAGTCGTGATAGGAAAAATAACATCCTTCTCTGGTATGGGAAACTTGGAAGGAGTGCTTAGATACAATTTTGGTCAGTTGCTAGAGGAGGAAGAACTTCTGCGTCAGATGCTGTTGGTACTAGATAAAGTACTGATTAGCTATGCCGATTGTGAAAATAAGATACTCAGCCAGTATGAACAGAATCAGTATTCTTTTGTTCATAAGCAGATGGGAATCTTGCAAATTTCAAAGATTAGCAGTATCATCAGCAGGTTTATCAGTTAGGAGGAAAGCAGAATGGCAGTACAGGAAATAGAAATTAATACAGGTTTGCTGAATAATGATATTAACAGTATGCAAGGATCATTGGATAACGCAAAGAAAAAAATGAATTCCATGCTACAGGAATTGGAGGCCATGAATAGTATGTGGAGCGGTCCGGCATATGATACCTTTGTAGCAACATTTAAAAGTGATTATCAGACGATGGAAGAATTGTGTAATACTGTGGGAAACCTGATTGAGTGTATGAGATATGCAAGACAGGAATATGAGAACTGTGAGAATACAGTAGGTTCTATCGTTAACTCTATTAGAATATAGGAAGGTGAAAAGGGATGGTAGGATTTCAACTTAAGGTTACGACAGAGCAGTTAAAGAATACGTCAACGACAGTATTTAATCTAATTAGAGAGACGAAATCAGCCTTTGAAGACTTGGGACGAGCAGTATCCAAAACCTCCCAATATTGGATTGGGGAAGCCGGTGATCGTCACAGACAGCTTTGGCAGGAACAGTGGCAGGAAGTAGAGGCTATGTTAAGACGATTAGAAGAGTACCCGGAAGATTTGCTTGAAATGGCTGGACTTTATGAGAAAGCAGAAAGTGAGGTAACGAAGACGTCTGCCGCTTTACGTGGTGATGTTATTTCATAGAAGGGGGTGAAGATAAGATGGCAACGGTATATAGTATTCAGATGGATTTTCAACAGGCCAGACAACAGGCACAAAGACTGGATGATATTGCGTCACAATTGGAGCGTATTGCAGGAAATGAGTTGGGAGGTACCCTTCAGGAGCTTTCTATCGGTTGGAAGGGAGAAAATGCCACAGCCTATATAAAAAAAGGTGGAGAGCTACAAAATAAGATGGGAAATTCGGTTAAAAACTTACGAAATATTGCTGATAGCATAAGAAGAATTGCGAAAAGAGTATATGATGCAGAAATGGCAGCAATCAATCTGGTTCAGGATTAAGAAAGATTACATAAGAAATAAGTTATTTTTAGACTGATATTTTATGATAAAAACAGAACAAAGAACAATAGGTTGTATCATGGCAGTGTAATAACAGCCAGTTTATAACAAATAAAAACACAAAAAACAGGAGGAAAAAAACATGGCAGAATTTGTAGTAACCGCGGCACAATTAAACAACAAATCACAGGAACTGGAGAGTATGAATAAGCAGTTGGAGTCTTATATTAGCAATTTGGAGAGTCAGGAACAGGCTTTGAACGGTATGTGGGATGGTCCGGCCAATGAGGCATTTCATCAGGCATTTGTTAGTGATATGGAGCAAATGAAAGCCTTTATTCAGTTGATTCTTCAGTACTGTCAGACACTGGGAACCATTGCTTCAAAGTACTCAGAGGTAGAAGCTCAGAATGTAGAGATAGCACAGACTAGAAAGTATAGGTAATCTGAATCTGTAATGAAGGTTTGGGATAGTATATAATCCCCACAATACTATTATAGCAAAAAGTAGTCATAACAAAGACAGGATAAAAAACAGCATAGAAAAGGAGATAAGAACATGGTAGATGGTACAGTAAAAGTAAGTTTTCAGGAATTGCGTAATGCTTCTCAGGAATTTAATACAATAGGTGGTCAGGTTCAGACAATGACCGGTAATATGGCAGATATGGTTAAAGGTCTGGACGGTGTATGGACAGGAGAGGCTGCTCAAACCTTTAAAAACAAATTTAATGAACTTCAGGATGATATGGATAGAATGATTCGTATGGTTCAGGAACATTCTACAGATTTGCAGGATATGGCAAATCGTTATGAGCAGGCAGAGCAGGCAAATATTCAGGATAGCAGTTCTTTGGCAGGAGATGTTATTTCGTAATTTTTCATAGGGAAAGCAAGGGTATCTGTATCTAACCAAAATACAGATACCTTTTGCACTAATCAGAAATACATAAGCGAGGAGAAGAATTATGTGGAAAAAAAGAATAGGCAGTATTCTGTTAGGATGTTGTTTATTGTTTGCATCTGCTGAAGATATCTGTGCAGCAGAAAAAGCTAGAGTGGCAGGTGTTTATACAAAGGAACAGGAAATTTCCATATACGTTAAGGGTATTGAGGGAGAGATTAATGGAGTTCAATGCCAAATAGGGACAAAGGCGGATCAGGGAGTTACCTGGGAAAATATAGAAGAAATGGAATCTCCGGTAAAAACCTTGATTATGGTAGACAATTCCCTGTCTATTACACAAGAGAATCGGGAAAAAATTAATACTTTTCTTATGGAGTTTATAGATGATAAACCTAAGGAGGAATTATTATCTATCTCTGTTTTTAGTGAGCAAATGTCCGATGTGACAGATTATACAGCCGATAGACAACAATTGGAACAGGCGGTGAAATCTATTACTTATCAGGATCAGGAGACCTATTTAACAGATGTACTGTATGATGTTCTGGATCAGGAGCATTTAGGAACAGAAGATTGTTATAAAAGAATTATTATTATTTCAGATGGAGTAGACAATAAGTCTATTGGCTATACAAAGGATGAAGTCTATAACTTAATTAAAGAAAAAAATTATCCTATTTATACTCTAGGATGTGTATATAAAAATAATAATACTGAATTGGAAAATATGTTTGCTATAGCACGTATGACAGGTACCAGTGAATTTTTACTGGATGAAATAGAAAATACAGACGATATTGTGGATGCTATTGCCCAAGACAATAAGATAGATCATTTTCGGATTCGTCCTGAAACTTCAGAAATGGATGGAAGTATAAAAAATGTACTTCTCACCATTCAAGCAGGAAATGGAGAGCAAAAAATAGAAACCAGTGTAAAGATGCCTCTCCAAGCGGAGATAGTAGAGCCGGAGCCAGAACCGGAGCCGAAACCAGAGCCAGTTCCACCACCAGTAATTGAGGAGGAACCAGAACCTGTAATTGTAGAGGAAGAAGCAAAGTTTCCTTTGCCGTATCTATTATTAATTGGTGGAATATTATTGGCAATTATTGTTGTTGTAGTCATTCTTATCTTGAAAAAGAAGTCTCATACAAGAGGAACAAATGATTTTAACCATTTAGACCAGAATATCAATCTGGATATCAGGACAGAAGGTGTAGATATGGATAAAACGGTACTGGTATCGACTTCTAATCAGCATAGTAATGATAGAGGTCTTACCCATCAGTTATGGGAAGGAGATAGTCAAAAGAGGTATAGCCTTTGTTTGACAGATATAAACAATCCCAATAAAATCTTTCAGGCTCCATTACAGGGAAATATAGTGATTGGACGACAAGGTGGTTTAATCATTCAGCATGAAACTATATCAAAAAGACATTGCCAAATTAGTGAAAGAAATGGAAAATTTTTTCTTAAGGATGTAGGCTCCAGCAATAAAACCTTACTTGATGGAGTAGAGGTAGTGACAGAGATGGAGATTCATTCCGGATCTAAATTACAGTTGGGAGCTGTAGAGATGAAAGTGGAGATTCGATGAAGATAGAGTATAACGGATTATGTGATAAAGGATTAAAAAGAGAAATAAATCAGGATGCAGTATTTATGGGTACAGAAGGCTCAAGAGCTTTGTTTGTGGTAGCGGATGGTATGGGAGGACACTCTCATGGAGAGAAGGCCAGTAGAGGGGTGACAGAGGAATTTAGGCAGTGGTGGAATAGTTTTCATATAGAGGATTATGATGGGAATTTTAATGCTATGGTATGTTCTCTCAGGGAGCGGATAGAATTTGCTAATCAACAGATATTTAAAGAATATAATCAAGCTGGTATCTGTGGAACCACCATGGTAGCTCTTTTTATTTATCAAAATCAGTATTGTATTTTTTCGTCTGGAGATAGTAGAATCTATCACCTCCGGAGATGGAGCATGAAACAAATTACTGTGGATGATGTGTGGGAGAATCAGCCTGAGATTAAATCTTCTTTCCGGAAATCTGTACTAAAGGCACATCCTAATTATGGAAAATTATTGCATGCTATAGGAACAAAAGAAAAAGTAATTTTAACGGTAAAGACGGATGTCTGGTTAGATGGCGACAGATTTTTATTGTGTAGTGATGGACTTTATAAAATGTGTAATTTCAGGGATATTAAGTACTTTATCAAAGCCTATAAAGGCAGGAGGGGAGGTAACTCTTTGATGGAAGAAATTCTTCAGACAGTCTATGAACGGGGAGCAAAGGATAATGTGTCCGTGGTACTTGCTTTGTGTAGAGAATAGGACTAGAGAATTTAGAAATATATTGTAAAAGATACAAAAAACAGGATGTCAGTAAACAAGTGGATACTTAGGAGGAAGGAATGAAATAACAAATGAAAGAGTTTGAAGTTAGAGTATCAAAAATACGTAGTGTGATTCATGCAGAAACTGGACTTTGTCAAGCAGTTCAAAATGTTGAAGAACAGGTATCTTCTATACGCAATAGCTTGAGTATTAATGCTAAATATGCTATGAATATTAAGAGAACCTTGAATAGTGTCATTAATCAGATTGCGGAAGAAAAACATAGTCTGAAAAAAATGAGTGAGGTTTTGAGGGAGTCTGTAGATAAATACGAGGATACAGAAAGAAGGATTACTCAAACGGCAGCAGATGGAAAGGTTTCTAGACAAGAAGAAAAAAGGGGAAATACATTAAGTAATTTTGAAGGTAATCTTTTTGATTGGGAACAACTGAAATTAATATTGTTCCCAAAGTTTCCTTCTATCAATCCTGTTATTTCACTTTTGGATCTTCTACTTATTAACAAGGTAACGACAGGATTCCTAAGCAATATAATCAAGAATACTACAGTATCAGCAGAGTTTAGTTTGGATGAACAAGACGCCAAGTTTGAGGTGACTGGACAAGGCAAACATAACCTGTATGATGGTAAAGACAAGAAGATACTCGTTGAAGAAAAGTACAGGGACGATGGTGCAGAACTAGAAAAATTAGATAAAGTAGCACAGGTATCAGTAACAGCAGGTGTAGAAGCTTCTCTTGCTTCAGCAAAATTAGAAGTAAAAGGAGAAAACGCTTCTATATCAGCTTCTGCTGATGTATTAAAAGGGGAAGTATATGCTTCCGGTTACGCGGGTCTCTATTCCATAGATAGTGATGGTAAAAAGCGGTTTACTCCCGGAATCGGTGGCGAAGTAGGTGCCAGTGTGACGGCTTTATCTGTTGATGCAGAGGCACAATTAGGAAATGATAACTTAGGTGCATATGTAAAAGGCAATATAACAGCAGGGAAGGTTTCAGCTCAGGCTAGTGGAAATATTGGATTGGTAGATGCGGAGGGGAATTTTAACCCACAAGCCCATATGAATATCAGTGCAGAAGCAATTGCAGCAGAAGCATCTGCAACGGTGGGGGCAAAGGTATTGGGAGTTGATGTAAGTGGTAAGGCAAGCGTCAATGTGGGAATTGGAGCTCATGCAGATATTGGATACAAGGATGGTAAACTAAGTGTGGATATAGGGGCTTCTCTTGGTTTGGGAGTAAGTGTAGACTTGGATATTGATATTGGTAAGGCAGTAGATAATGTTGCAACAGGAATATCTAATGTAACAGATAATGCATGTAAATGGTTGAAGGGATGGCTTGGCTGGTAAAATAGAAAGGAGAAAATGAAGAATGGAAATTAAGTTGTTGCCAATAGGTACAATTGTGATGCTGAAGGATTCAGAACCAAAGGTAATGATTACCGGATATTGTCCTATAGGTGAAAGTCGCCCAGGATATGTATGGGATTATTCTGGTTTAATTTTTCCTCGTGGTTATAAGGATGCCAATCAAATATTACAATTTGATAAAGAACAAATTGATTATGTTGTAGCAATGGGATATCAGGATGAAGAACAGTTTGCCTTTATTAGAAATTTGGATGAAGTAATAGAGGATTTGAAGCAGGCAGTTTATAATGAAGCGGAAAAACTTATGGAGATGAGTGAGGAGGATGAAGAAAATGTATGATAAAACGTTGCCGATTGGAAGTATTGTTATTTTAGAGAATGCAGTAAAAAGGGTGATGATTCTGGGTTATTGTCAATATAAAGCTGGTGAGATGACGAAGATTTATGATTATGTAGGATGTCCTTTTCCAGAAGGATTTATCAGTTCAGATAAAATGGTTTTGTTTGACCATGCTCAAATTAAACATATTTTTGCTCTTGGTTATCAAAATGAGGAACAATTCATCTTTAGAGAGAAATTAAAAGTGGCACTGGAGAAAAATGAGGAAATCATAAAGCAAACGGCTGGTAAGTAGTAAGATTTAACGATGTGGAATGCTTAGATGATAAATAACCATCTTAATTCTCTATATAGTAAATGTATTGCTTATGCAATAAGAAGCTCCTGTAACTATTCAGCAGGTCTGTACATTTGTATTGAATAGTTACAAGCTACTGATATCATGAAGATTGATAATATAAGAGGAAAGGATGTGCAAGAGATGAAAGAATTTGTAATTAATATACCTCGCACATATGCTGTTGTTCATAAAGAAAAACAGATGTTGACAAAGCTTTGGTCAATACACGAAAATGTGTATGCTATACGTAGCCATTTGGCAATAGATAGTAAATATTCGGTAGTGATAGAGCAGGAACTTTCTCAAGTGATACAGCAATTGTCAGAAGAAAAAGACAGTATTCAGAAGATGAGTGAAGCATTGCGACAATTCATCGAATATTACAACGAAACAGAGGAAAGGATTATTGATTATTCAGAAGGCAGTTCAAATAATAAGTTATCCTCTATTTGGGCAATGCCAATAGTTCCTGTTATCTCTCCGTTAATTGTGGAGCCAAATTTGAGTATATTAGATACAGTTATAAACCAGAGGATAATCAATTGGCCAAAGATTTTCGATAGGATACCCTCTATAAGAGAGATATTAGAAGCATTAAAATTAATAACACCACGTACTGCACCACAGCTTCCTTCTTTTTGGCCTGCCATACAGGAGGCAATAAACTCACTAACACC
Source organism: Lachnospiraceae bacterium (assembly GCA_017532145.1). Classification (GTDB taxonomy): domain Bacteria; phylum Bacillota; class Clostridia; order Lachnospirales; family Lachnospiraceae; genus Kineothrix. The sequence goes on from JAFXJR010000068.1 coordinate 23,589, forward strand.
ACCACACACTGCACCACGTGGACCTTCATTTTCTGATTTGATACCTTATATAGAGGAGGCAATAAAAAAATCACCACCACATACTGCACCACAGCTTCCTCCCACTTCATTTTGGGCAAATCCATTGTTTGATAGCATAAATGATAAAATCGGATTTGTGATTCCAAGTATGGGAGGAATCGTAGCAATAGGTATGGCTGTTTTGACAATAGAACAGACAGTACCCTGTTCAGTGCCTAGTATTATGCAGTCAGGAAAACTTATTGAGGCAATAAAGAAGATATCACACGTATTTCCCACTAATAAGGAGGATCCTTTTCCCCAACTAGACGATTGGGCAAAGAAATTGGGAGATATGCCAAAAGGTCTGATTCCAATGGAATTTAAAATAACACCAATGAAACCGATGGCTCCGGAAGATATTTTCAAAATGAAGAAGGTATTGGAATTCAACAGGCGACCAACTGGTTTGATTCCAATGGTAGAACCACTTGGAGAAAAAATGAAAGATATTTTTTCTTTATTTAATCCTGTTCCGGTTCCAAAACCGGTTTCTCCTATTTTTGATAAAATCTTTACTAAGTTGGATGATATTTTAGTGTCAATAACAGGCAATACTGGTGTTAAATATTAACAAAGAAGAGATAAACACTAGGAGGGAGATAAAATGGAAATTCGATTATTGCCAATAGGTACAGTTGCTGTATTAAAGGAGTCAGAGGCTAGAGTCATGATTATAGGATATGGATTGATGGAGCCGTCTCATCCTGGTCAGGTCTGGGATTATTCAGGGCTGCCTTTCCCAGGGGGATATCAGGATGAAAATCAAATTTTGGCTTTTGATGAAGAACAGATAGAATATATTTTGGGTATGGGTTATCAGGATCAGGAACAGCTTGTGTTTATTTATGATATGAATCAGGCTTTGGAGCTATTGAAAGAAACGGCAAAAGAAAAAGAAATAGCATCGAATGAATGAGGAGAATAAAGAGTATTGCTACAGTATATTGAAGATTTGACTTAGTGTTCTATTATTGAAGGAATTAGTGAAAAAGATAGATTAAAGAAAAGGATATCCTTATCCCCGAGTATAGAGACAGGATAATTAGAATATGAGGGAATTAGAGTCGTATTTTACAATCAAGATGGGATATCCTTTTTGTGATGTACAGATGGACTAACCTGCAATAGGGAATCAAAGATAAAAGCAAATAAGGAAAGGCTGTTTTATTGTGAAAATATATATTATATTGTTAATCGTATTGGAATGTATTTTTTTATTGATAGGATGTACTTTATTATATATTCATCATAGAAAAAGAAAGAATTGTACAGAAAGTACGAAAGCTACTGTGGTTGAAATGAAAAGAGTGGTTCATAGGAATAGTGATGGACATTATAGAACAGTATGGCAACCTGTTGTAGAGTATTATGTGGAGGGGCAATTAATCCATCAAATATCATCTTTGGGGAGTAATCCTCCTCGCTATAAAGTAGGAGACAGTATAGCGATTAAATATGATTCAAAGAAACCTACAAATTTTCTCATTGAAGGGGATAATCTAACACTAATTATAGGAATTATTTTTATCATTATCAGTTTAATATTACTATTCATTACTCCTCTTATATTAAGGATGATTTTTAAGGTATAACAGAAGCTATTGATATATGGAATATTTTGATAAGTAATATAGAAGGATAAACGTAACTATTCAGTAGGTCTGCACATTTGCTGTGCTGACCGTATGAAAACGTAGTTGCAATGAGCAAAAATCCCATCGCCATAGGCGATTTTCATGGATTTTTGCATAGTAGCTGTGAGGGTACTGAACAGTTACAGATAAACAATTACTGGGAGAGGAGAACAGATGAGATGACAAATAGGTGTTGCAACTGTTTTAATGAACTGGGAAGATGGGAACAGGTATGTTCTCATTGTGGATTTCAGATGGATACGCTGGAAAATAATCCACAGGTATTGGCAGCAGGAACTATTCTGAAAAATAGATTTCAGATTGGAAGAACTCTGGGAAGAGGAGGGTTTGGTATTACTTATTTGGCTTGGGATATGAATGCACAGATTAGAGTAGCCATCAAGGAATATTATCCGGGAAATATGGTAATGAGAGATGTGACAGCCTATGGTGGGAATACACTACATACCATGACCAGTGCAGACCGCCAAAATTTTAAGACTGGTTTGGAAAAATATGTGCAGGAGGCCACCATTTTGTCTAGGTATGCTAAGCTACCTGGTATTGTTTCCGTTAAAGAATTTTTTTATGAAAATGGTACTGCCTATATTGTAATGGAATATGTGGATGGAATATCTCTAAAAGATTTTGTTGAACAGAAAGGAGGAAAGTTATCTACAACAGAAACGTTACAATTGATGAGACCGGTAATCCATTCACTGTCAGTTATCCATAGAGATAAGCTTTTGCATAGAGATATTAGTCCTGATAATATTATGATTGATAAATCTGGTATTGTAAAACTAATCGATTTTGGTGCTGCCAGATATTTTGAATCTGGAGATGAAAAAAGTATGACAGTAATGCTGAAGCATGGATACGCTCCCGTGGAGCAATATTCTAAAAAGGGAGAGCAGGGAAGTTGGACAGATATTTATGCATTGTGTGCAGTGATGTATCGCTTACTGACAGGAGTAGTTCCGGAAGAATCTGTATCCAGAACAAGCCATGATCAATTAATATCTATTCAGAGGTTAGCACCAAGTGTCCCGAAGCAAGTAGCCAAAGTCATCGAAAAGGGGCTGGCAGTAGATGCTAAAAAACGATATCAAAGTATGAATGTTTTATATGATGAGCTATATGCTCCTAAAGAGATTCAAGCAACAGAAAAAGGAAATAAGCTACTTTTGATTATTGCCATAGCAGTAGCATGTCTTGCCATAGCTACCGGTTTGCTGCTTTTAATGGGAAGTGCAAGTAAAGCTAATAATTCCAAGGATAATGGATATGTAATGCAACGAATGTTTCGTTATCATGCTGATGGAAGCTTAGAGTGGACTGAAGAACCTGAGTATGATAAAAAAGGTAATGAAATACGTAGAGTTATCTATTATGCAGATGGGAGTATAGGTGGATGGGGTGAGTCGGAGAATGATGAAGAAGGAAATGAAATACGTAGAACGATTTATAATGCTGACAATAGTTTAAATTGTATCTATGAGTCTAAATGGGATGAAGAAGGAAATTTAATACAGAAAATACGTTACCTTACTGATGGAAGTATAGACTATACCTACCAGTATCAATACAATAATAAGGATGATGTAACGAAATGGACTTATTATAATGGAGCTGGTGATGTGGAAAATATGAATGATTATCAATTAGAATATGATTGGACAGGAAATTTGTCCAAGAGTGTTGTTTATGATATAGAGGGAAACCAAGAATTTAGCTATACTTTTGAATATGATAAAAAAGGGAATGAAATTAAAAGCACCTTATACAATGGAGACGACAGTATCGGGTATTGGAATGAATCCGAATGGGATACAAACGGAAATAAAATTAAAAACACCTATTATAACGCTGATGGAAGTGTATCCTATTGGGAAGAATATGAATATATATTTTGGGGAGATGGTTCATAATTCAAAGTTTTATTTTACGATAAGTAAAAGCTTTATGTAGTAGGCAATAGATACGGGAAGAGAGGAAAGGAATGGATAAATGATGTTTTGTGGAAAATGTGGAAATGAATTAAAGGAATCAGTACAATTCTGTGGCAAATGTGGAGCAGCAATAGAAAACAATAGACAGCAGATAATGAAAGAAAATCATTCTGGTGTAGAGCAGTCAACGAGAATATCTGGTACAGGCAATATATCTACATTGTTAATAGGGATTTCTGGATTATCGATATTACAGTTAATTCTGTGGTATGTGGATATGATGAAGGTTACTGCACTTTATATAGCTTCCATGAGTTTTTCCATCCATGATCAAATGGAAGAAGGCGGTGTAGCTTTTTTGTCTGTGATTACTGTGATATTGTGTCTTACCTCAACAGTGTTATCCTTACTTCCGGCTTTGCAGGGTGGTTTAAAGAAAAGGAATAGGATGATTATACAACATACAGCAGGTATCTGGTGTTTGGGTTGGTTCTTATATATGGTGGGTGAATCTAATGCTATTGCAAAAGAGGCTGGAGGATTGACAGAGGTAAGTCTGACTTTTGGTGGGTGGCTGTATTTACTGGTGAGTATTGCCCTGATAGCTTTAGCTTTTGGAACTTCTGTAAAAAGTAAAACTTTAGTGTAAGAACAATCATAAACGGAAGGAGAAGGAGTAATGGATTTTTTTGGACAGATTGGTAAAAAACTGGCAGATGCAGGACATGAAGTTGCACAGAAAACTCAAAATTTTACTGAGATGACTCGGTTAAATGGTATAATATCAGAGAAAGAAAAAAAGCTAAAACAGCTATATACAGTTATTGGTGAATACTATTATGAACAGCATAAAGATGATTCCACAGCAGAGTGCAGAGATTTTATTATAGAAATTCGTTTATTAATGGAAGAGATAGATCAGTGCAAAGAGGAACTGAGAAAGATAAAGGGAACGGGTAAATGTACTGAGTGTGGTGCTGAGGTGGTAGCTGATGCGGCTTTTTGTAATGTCTGCGGAGCCAGAATAGTGCAGCAACAGGTGCAGTCTTCATTGGATATAGAAGGAAAAGTTTGTCCTAATTGCAGTACAGTAGTAGCAATAGATAATCTATTTTGTGATCGATGCGGAACAAAATTAGAATAAAAATACTGATAAAAATGAAGTATGGAAAAGGGAATGATATCATCGGAAAATCTGTACCACCTTATCAAAGATGGAGCTTCTTTTAAAGAAGTTTTTGAATTAGTAGGGTGGTACAAATTTTGATATTTACTCATTGAAAAAAACTTGGATAGATAGGAGGATAAAAATGAAAAAAGGCAGAATGATGTGGAGACTTATGTTTCTTACCACAATCTTGGTTACATTTGTAATGATGGGGACAGGTTGTTCTTCTAACACTCATTCCGATATCTCTGAGGTACACTTGGACAATGATAATACAGCTACAAAAAGTGCAGATATAGAAAAGGATACCACTTCTTTAGAAGAAATAAAGAATATAGAAGAAAGGATTCCAGATGTTTCTATACAAGAACAAGATATTCCAGAACCCGTAAAAGTAGAATTTCTTTCTACAAAAGAGTTAAATGAAATATTAACTTTAATGCAGGATAATGGATTAAGACAATATTCTGCCAACAACGTGGATTATGGAAATATTTTAAGCTTTGTAAAGATGTATTACAACAATCATAACTTATGGAAAGAAGAATCTCTGGAAGCGAGAGAGGGGAGAGATTATCCTCTGTATTATAATAAACTATCTGAAGATGAGATGAATATACTGTTAAACCGGTTTTTTTCTATCATAGAGGTACCTAAGACAGAGATAGGTTCTGTAAAATATGAAGATGAGTATTTTTTATTTGAATGTCATGATATTGGAGATCCTATATGGGCAGTAAGTATTGCTGAACAACCACAGTTATTGGAAAATGGAAACTATAGGGTCAATTTTCATGCGTATCATTATGACTACAGCGACGAAGAAAGTTTGTATGATGAAAAAGAGTTGGTTCAATATTATACTTATAACAGGACAGAGATGGAACAAGAAAGGTTGTTGGAAAATGCGGGATATGGGGAAGCAGAGTTTTGCTTTAAGGATGGAAAATGGTTGTTAACAGAATATTGCTTGTATGAAAATATTGCAATAAGTTATTGGGATTACTATTTGTATAAGGGACAATATGTGAAGTTGTATGGTTCTTTACAGAAAGATACAGAGGAAAATTGGATATTGGTACTTGACCAGCCTTACACTTTCAATAGTTATTACATATATAGGAATGGAGTATATGCTATGTATCGTTTGAGTCGACATGGTATGGCTATGATGGATACAACGCCAATAGATGAATATGAGATAGAAACAATAGGTCTTACGGGTAATCATATCAATGCAGACGAAATGGTGGGAAAAAGAGTTTCTGTTTTTGGAGAAGTTGCTGAAAATGGAACATTAAATGAGGGTGAACAGGTGGTAATCATAGATGGATTGAATCATTTAGAAATAGTGGAATAATTTGTATAAAATCTATTGTGTAAGATACAGAAAGATGTCATTCATCCTACTAAATGTGCATTCTGTCAGAAAATAAAATAATTCTTATAAAAAATGTTATAATGCAGAAGATTTGAAACTTAGTAAAAGCCGAAAGGAGAAAGTAATGAAGAAACAAATGGTAGGATTGGTAATGGCAGTAGCTTTGTTGTTACCAGGTCTAAGTGCTTCTGCAACAGAATGGCAAGAAACCCCTAATCTTTCACAGGAAATGGTTGAGCTAGATGAGGTAGAAGTAACCCAGTCTATGGAAATGGCAGAAGATGAGGTAACTGCCTTGGAAATGACTAGCGTAACCGGTGGAGCATCCATGGAGCAGGCTTCCAAGATTAATGTAGGAAAGGAGTATCTTTCCAGAACTGGTTCACAAGAGGGAAATGTCTGGTATAAATTTACCACCAGTAGTCAAGGAACCTGGCACACGGTTACATTTAAAAATTTACGTTCTAATGGCTGGATGAATATCCAAATTTATAACAGTATAGGAGAGCGGCTAGTAAATAGGGATGTATGGGAAAATCAAACATATAGTAGTTCTCATCGTTTAAAAAGTAATACGCAATATTACTTAAAAATTTGGAATGGTCATGGGCAAGCTGGAAATTATTCTATGTCTGTCAATCAATTGGAAGATGGTGTGCAGGATGTAAAGGAGCAGGCTCTTCCTATTCAGGAAAGAGGAGTTTATACTACAGAATTATGTAGTGATGGAGATGTAGACTGGTATGTTATCAGACCTTCATATCAAGGTAAATATGCTATTGATATACAAGGATTATCAGGTGGTGTGAATCTGGAAATTTATACAGAGTATGATGAAAAGTTAGGAAGTAAAACAGTTGGTTCTAATAGTAATAACAGTATTTTACTTCATTTGGATGCAGGTCAAGTTTATTATTTAAAAGTGTCCAAAGATTGGTGGGATATAGGTAATTATAGATTCTGTGTCTCTAACTATTTTCCTTACACTGATATTCCCCAACAGATGGGCTACTGGAAGTATGATAGTGCTAAATTTGTTTCCGACAGAGAAATTATGCAGGGAATTTCCGGTACCTCCAGCTTTCAGCCGGATGCACAGTTAACCCGTGGTATGTTTGTAACGATTCTCTATCGTATGGCAGGTGAGCCATATTATTCTTCCAGTGCAAAATTTAGTGACGTGTCTTATGGAGCATATTATTACAATGCAGTGAGATGGGCTTATTCCAATAATATTGTTTCCGGTTATTCAGATGGACGGTTTGGTGTTAATGATCCAATTACTAGGGAGCAGATTGCCAAGATGCTTTATCAATTTGGGTATTCTCAGGGACATAATGTAAATGAAAGAGCAAATATCAATTCCTTTACAGACTTATATGCAGTGAATGGATGGGGAGTAGAATACTTCAGATGGGCAGTAGCAGCTAAGATGATTTCAGGAAAAGCAAATGGAAATGGTACTTATCGTTTAGATCCTCAGGGTTATGCTACCAGAGCAGAATGTGCTAAAATGATACAGGTATTTTTACAGAAGTATACATGAGCATAAATAAATAATCAAGGACGCTTCGAGGGATAGATTCATCGGAGTGTCTTTTTCTATGATAGCAGCATATATGGCAATATAATGAAAAGAAAAGAATTGGTATACAGCACTTTAATATCATTTGACATCCAATATATTCATGAGTAAAATTAAAATGATAGATATAATTTGGTAATCTCTTATTTTAAACAGAGAAATACCAATGCTATCCATCCAATGATACAAAAAGGAGATTTCTCATGAAGGTACGGAAAATCAGCATTTTTACCAGGCTGTTTTTATGGCTTGCCATTCTTTTACTGTTAGGTAATGGAATTTTAGGAGTACTGACCTATAATAGCTCTAAAACCTCACTATTTGGACAAATCCAAAGCAATGCCATGAATATTGCTCAATGTGCTGCCGCAAACATCAGTGCAGACGTATTTAAAGAGATTGAAGCGGGAGAGGAAGGTACAGAGGCTTACCACATCATTGTCGATGAACTGGCTCTGTTCAGGGACAATGCAGAGATTGAATATATCTACACTCTGCGCAAGACAGACCAGGATAAATTTGTATTTGTGGTAGACTCTGATACAGAAGAACCTGCGGATATTGGTGAGCAATGTGAAAGAACAGAAGCCTTGGCTGCTGCCTTTCATGAGCAGGTGACCAAAGCTGACGATAAACCTACCACAGACGAGTGGGGTATGCATCTGTCTGCTTATAGCCCAATTGTCCATGATGGGATAACAGTAGGAGTCGTGGGAGTAGATATCAGTACCAAATGGATTGATGAGCAGATGATGAACTTGCTCAAGCTGGTGGCAGTGACCTGCCTTTTTACCTATACCGTATGTCTGCTGCTTCTTCATTTTCTTATCTTCGGATTAAGAAAAAGTATGAAGAAGCTAAATGATAAGGTAAGAGAGCTGGCAAGCGGCTCTGGAGATTTAACAAAGGAAATTGATATTACTACCGGAGACGAGTTGGAATTGATTGCCGGAAATATGAATATATTTATTCGACAGATTCGTTCTCTGGTAAGGGATGTAGCCTGGTCGTCAAAGGATATTATTGGTGCAGAACAGGAGTTGGATTCTACTGTTCGTGACAATATAAACCTGATGACAGCCATGAAAAAAGAGATTAAAAGCATAAGTAGCAATATGGAAAGAAGCTCCGATTCCAGTCAATTGTTATATCAGAATTTATCAGAAAATGCGGAGCATATTGCAGCCTTTGCCGGAAGTATCAATGAAATCCGGGATATGGTGCAGCAGGCTAATGAGCATGCGCAGTATACAGCAAATGCAGCAAAGGAAAATAGAAAGTATGCCCTAAGTTCCATTGCCTCCTTGCAGCAAAAAATAGAAAATATTGATAAAGATATGCAAAAAATCGAACTGGTAAAGAAGATTGCAGAAGGAATTAGAAGTATTGCTGCTCAAACCAGAATGTTAAGTTTAAATGCCCAAATCGAGGCATCCCGTGCAGGTACAGCAGGAGCAGGCTTTGCTGTAGTGGCTACAGAGGTGGGGAAATTAAGCAACGATATCGATCAAGCTGTGGCAGAAATCAATATGATTAACAGTCAGGTTCTGGAGGCGGTAGGAACTATGAATGAGGTTTCGGGAGAAATGATTCGCTTTGTTTCTGATGAGGTAGTCAGAGATTATGACGCTTTTGCCGGTTTAGGGGAGGAGTACGGAAGTACGACTGATTTTATTTGTCAACAGATGGTAGGAATTGAAAATCAAAGTATGCAGATTGCCAAGGATATTTCCAATATTAATACCAATATTCAAACGATTACGGAAACGGTGGCGGCTACAGCAGAAAGTGCTGATGATTTGGTAAAGTCTACAGTGAAAATATCTGACAGCCTGGAGAAGCTAAATGCTGCTTCACAGAAAAACACTTCTCATTCAGAAAAATTAAATGGACATATAGGAAAATATCACTTCCAGTAGGAAGTATTTTTACGCTTATTTATTTGGAAATGAATGGATAGTTGTTGGAGTGTCAGTCAGGGAAGAGGGATACTATGGAAAACTCCTATCGTTTTTTTGAAAACAGATCCTGTCAGTATTTCCCCTGCCATAAAGGATTAGAGGCATTAAATTGTTTATTTTGCTACTGTCCTCTATATCATAGGCGGCAGTGTCCGGGAAAGGTTAAATCGGTGATAAAAGCAGGAGAAAAAATAAAAGAATGCACTGACTGTACCTTCCCGCATCAGCCTGAAAATTATGAGAAAATAGTGGAAATCCTAAGGGCAGAGACAAAAAGCCCTGCTGCCTTGAACGTTCTGATACAAAAGGCAGGGATAGAAGAGCTGGAAAATATTCATCAGGTGATGACTGAAGCTGCCAAAGCGCTTGCTCATCATACATTATATATATGTGATAGTTTAGCGTATGTCAAACAGCTGCTGCAAACGTCCGGGTTTGCCGTGACAGCCCGTACTCAAGAAGGGCAAATAGTGGCAGTACTGTTGTTTCGTTATCCCGGACAGGCAGAGGACAATCTGGGATGGGATATAGGGCTTCTCCCCCGGCAGATTGCTCAAGTGGCTCATATAGAATCAGTAGCTGTACTGCCTGAATATTGGGGAAGGGGGCTGATGAAGCAGATGTTGATTTATGGGGAGGAATGGATAGATACAGGGAAATACTGCTATTTAATGGCAACAGTATCTCCTGACAATCCGGCCAGCTATACCTGTCTGGAACGGAGCGGATATCGTCATATGCTGACGAAAGAGAAATATGGGGGATTATTAAGACGAATTTATCTTAAGGAGACAAGAACACGATAACCAAAAGCAAGAGGGGCTGTTGCAAAATGAAATTTCATCACAATATATAGTATGATTTTCTTTGAATCAATGCGGTATATTGTAGAAAATTTTTATTTTGCGACAGCCCTTTTTTGCGTTATCTCTTAATTTGTATTTACCGTTCAGGAACGGCTACCTTGCTATTAAATTTATCCAGTAAAAGTGCAGCTACGACTCCTGCTGCAAGAAAGAACAGATTAATCAGACAGGAGGACATAGAGGCAGTAAAGCTGTTAAATGGGATAATCATAATGGTAGCAGCAATGACAATCCCGATAATCCCATGGAATGCCAGAGAGTAATGGCTTTCAAAAAGCCGGTTTACTGCCTGAGAAAAACAGATAACGGTTATCAAAGCACCAATACCTGCTGGAATCAGTATGGATAGAGAAAAGCTGCCAATACCATCCACAAAGGGAGTATAGAGACCCAGAGGCATAAGCAGGGTAGAAAAACTCATTCCCGGAGCAATCAGGCTTAATGCCAGACAGAATCCGCAGAAGATATACCATCCAAAATTGGGAACGATGGTGAAAGAAGAGGTTTTTAATCCAATTAATAAAAGGAAGAGAAATACCATACATATTCCCAAAGAAAAGTAGGAGCCTTTGCTTCTGCCCTGTTCTCCAGCTTCTCTCCATAGAGAGGGGAGCATACCGGCAATAAGACCGATAAAAAGACAAACAGAAGGGTCGGGATACTTTTCCAGTACATAACCCAGCAGTCGGGCAACACCCAGAAAGCCGATGGCACCTCCTACTACATAAGGAAGCAGCCTGGGGACATGAGTTTTCAAATTACCAAAGGGATTGGCCAAAAGCTCCATAATCGGTTTATAGATACCAAAGACCACGCTGAGGACTCCTCCGGATATACCGGGAAGAACGGCACCTAAGCCAATCAAGGCTCCTTGCAGCAGTTGGAGGAGGAATCTGCCAGGGGATATGCCTTGAGTGGGAGCAGTTTTCCCGAAAGTGTTTTTCTTGCTTGGTTGATGTGTCATTTTTATGTTACTCCTTTCAAAAGTTCTGATACAGCCTTAAGGCTATGGCTGTATACTAAGAAATAAGTCTAAAGGATATGATAAGTCTATTTCTCAGTTTTGTCATTTATTATTACTATATTTAGAAAAATTTAATATTTCTAAAATGCGATAAATGGATATTGAAATCTATGATATAAGGTGATATATTTGATGTGTTTATCCAATTTCAGGAAAAATAATGGTAAATAGCAATGGTAGAGGAGATGAGACAAACGGATGTTTAAGATGTTAAAGTATCTGAAGGAATCCAAGGCATCAGTAGCGGTTATTCTGATACTGCTGGTTATTCAGGCATACTGTGACCTTGCTCTGCCCCAGTATACGGCAGACATCGTGGATGTGGGTATCGGTCAGGCAGGTATTGAACAGGCAGTACCAAAGCTGTTGCGGCAGGAGACAATGGAAAAACTCAGTCTGTTTATGACAGAGGAGGAAGCTTCCGTTCTGGAGGCTTCTTATCTTTTAAATGAAGAAGGCAGGTATCAGCTGATATTTTCTTTGGAGGAGAAAGCGGAGACGGAAAGGCTGGCACAGACCTTGGAAATTCCTATACTTATCCTAATGACTACTTCAGTTCAGGAGCAGGTTTCCTCGGATACTCTGGCAGAAATGCTGGGAGAGGGGAGACTGACTAAAGAACAGATTCTGCAGTACAGGGAAACACTTCTGGAGGAATATAGCAGTCAGAATACAGCCATGACCTCTCAGATGGGAATTGCCTTTGTACGAGCAGAATATGAAGCAATGGGTATGGATTTGTCTGCCATACAGACCGATTATTTATGGAGGAAGGGAGGCAGGATGCTGCTGTATGCCGTAGTGATGATGTCAGCCTCCATTTTTGTAGGTCTGCTGGCAGCAAAAACTTCAGCAAAAATTGGTCGGGATTTAAGAGGCAGGATTTTTTCCCGAGTAGTTTCTTTTTCGGATGCAGAAATGGATCAGTTTTCTACCGCTTCCCTGATTACGAGAAGTACAAATGACATCCAACAAATTCAAATGGTTTCGGTGATGCTGCTGCGAATGGTACTCTATGCTCCCATTGTCGGTTTGGGGGGCATACTTAAGGTAATGGGAACAAAGACAGGAATGGGGTGGATTATTGCAGTGGCTGTAGGAGCCATCCTGCTGCTGGTAGGTGTATTAATGGGGCTGGCTATGCCGCGATTCAAAAAAATGCAGTTTCTGGTAGACAGGTTAAATCTGGTATCCAGAGAGATTCTCACTGGTTTGCCGGTAATTCGAGCCTTTAGCAGGGAACACTTTGAGGAAAAACGTTTTGATCATGCGAACAAAGATTTGATGGGAAATCAGCTGTTTACCAATCGGGTGATGACAGTGATGATGCCTGCCATGACATTGATTATGAATCTGGTTACGGTAATGATTCTCTGGTTTGGAGCAAAGGGAGTGGATTTAGGTAATCTGCAGGTGGGTGATATGCTCGCTTTCATTACCTATACTATGCAGATTGTGATTTCCTTTCTGATGCTGACGATGATTTCGGTTATGCTGCCCCGTGCGGGTGTGGCAGCAGAAAGAATTGAGGAGGTACTGGCATTGGAATGCTCTATCCTTGATAAAGAACAGACTCAGGATAACAGACTGGAAGCAGTACGAGGAGAGGTACGGTTTGAAAAGGTCAGCTTTCGTTATCCAGGGGCAGAGGATAACGTTCTGGAGGGAATTGACTTTACTGCCAGTCCGGGGCAGACAACAGCCATTATTGGAAGCACCGGTTGTGGAAAGTCTACACTGGTGCGTTTGATTCCCCGTTTTTATGATGTAACAGAAGGCAGGATTACCATAGACGGTGTGGATGTTAAAGATTTATCTCAGTACAGACTTCGGGAGCTGTTGGGATACGTACCTCAGAAGGGAGTACTTTTTTCTGGTACGATAGAGTCTAATCTTAAGTTTGCCGGTGATTTTATTACAGAAGCACAGATGGAAGAAGCCGCACAGATTGCTCAGGCCATGGAATTTATTCAAAGCAAACCCAAGAAATTTCAGGAGGAAATTTCACAGGGAGGTACCAATGTGTCCGGCGGGCAGAAGCAGAGACTGTCCATTGCCCGTGCCATTGCAAAGCAGCCTGAAATCTGTATTTTTGACGACAGCTTTTCCGCTTTGGATTACAGAACAGATGTGGTACTAAGAAAGGCACTTCATGAGAAGCTGACAGATGCTACGGTAATTATCGTTGCACAGAGAATCAGTACCATCCTTCATGCAGATCAGATTCTTGTTCTGGATGAAGGAAGAATTGTGGGAAGGGGAACTCACCAGGAACTGCTGAACTCCTGCGAGGAATATCGGGAGATTGCCCGTTCCCAGTTGTCAGAATCCGAATTGGAAGGAGGGAGAGGATAGAATGAAAGAAAGTCCGCAAAGAAAAATGGGACCTCCGGGAGCCGGCGGGATGATACCGGGAGAAAAGGCGAAAGATTTTAAGGGGACAGCTGGCAAGCTGTTGCAGTATATGGGAATCTACCGTTATGCTCTGTTTGCTGTTATCCTGTTTGCTGTAGGAGGTACAGCCTTTGGCATCGCAGGACCTAAGATATTAAGCAAGGCTACTACAGAGATTTTCAATGGTTTGATGGCTAAGGTAGCTGGAACAGGAGGAATTGATTTTGAAAAAATTGCCAAAATTCTTCTGTTTTTGTTAGCAGTCTATCTAGTCAGTGCCTTTCTCTCGCTGGTACAGGGACTGATTATGACAGGGATTTCCCAAAAGCTGTGTTATCGTCTGCGTCAGGAAATCTCTGAGAAGATTCATCGGATGCCGATGAAATACTTTGAGTCCCGAACGGTAGGAGAAGTGCTTTCCCGAATTACCAACGATGTGGATACTCTGGGACAGAGTCTGAATCAGAGTATCACCCAGCTGATTACCTCGATAGCTACCATTCTGGGTATTCTGATTATGATGCTGAGTATCAGTCCTGTCATGACATTGATTGCTCTGGTGATACTGCCTGTTTCTGCTGTTTTGATTGGTCTGGTGGTGAAGTTTTCCCAGAAGCACTTCGTTACCCAGCAAAAATATCTGGGAAAGATTAATGGACAGATAGAAGAGGTCTACAGTGGTCACAATATTGTCCGGGTCTTTAACCGGGAGGAGCAATCAGTAAAAGAATTTGACCAGACGAATGCCATTTTATATGAATCAGCCTGGAAGTCTCAGTTCTTATCGGGAATGATGCATCCTATTATGATGTTTGTGGGGAATCTGGGCTATGTGGCCGTAGCAGTCAGCGGCAGTCTGCTGGCTATTCGTGGGGTAATTGAGGTGGGAGATATTCAGGCTTTTATCCAGTATGTCAGAAACTTTACCCAGCCAATCACCATGGTAGCACAGGTGTCCAGTATGCTCCAGTCCATGGTGGCAGCAGCAGAACGAGTATTTGAATTTCTGGCAGAAGAGGAAGAAGAGGTGGCACTTGAAAATCCTGTTCGACCGGAAAGAGTGGAAGGCAGAGTCAGCTTTGACCATGTGTATTTTGGCTATAGTCAGGATAAGCTGATTATCCACGATTTTTGCAGTCAGATAGAGCCGGGACAGATGGTAGCCATCGTAGGACCTACCGGTGCAGGAAAGACAACGATGGTAAAGCTGTTGATGCGTTTTTATGATGTGAATCAGGGAAGTATCCGGGTGGATGGACAGGATATTCGGGAATTTCGCAGAAGTGAGCTGAGGGAAAGCTTCGGTATGGTGCTGCAGGATACCTGGCTGTTTAAGGGAACCATCATGGAAAATATCCGTTATGGCAGGCTGGAAGCCACTGATGAGGAGGTAATTGCGGCTGCCAAGGCTGCCCATGCACACCATTTTATCCAGACTCTGCCAGGAGGCTATCAAATGGAATTAAATGAGGATGCCAGCAACGTTTCTCAGGGACAGAGGCAGTTGCTTACTATTGCAAGGGCTATTCTGTCTGATAGCCCGATTATGATTCTGGATGAAGCTACAAGCTCAGTAGATACCAGAACAGAGGCAAGGATTCAGAAAGCTATGGCCAATTTAATGAAGGGAAGAACCAGCTTTGTGATTGCCCATCGCCTTTCTACGATTCGGGATGCGGATTTGATTCTGGTAATGAAGGATGGGGATATTATTGAGCAGGGCGATCATGAGCAGCTGTTAGAGAAAAACGGCTTCTATGCCCAGCTTTACCGTTCCCAGTTTGAGCAGGTAACAGCATAAATGGTTCTATGACAAAATAACCAGTTGTCTGGAATATTCATGAAAGAAAGGGCGGCTATATTGAGAGGACACGACGGACTCATAGATATGAGCCGCTCTCACGTCTTGTTCCAGCATAGTCATCCCTGTTTCTGTTAAAGAATGAGATGCTTTAGCCATCTTGGAGAGCAAGGGAATGGAGGTATGCTGCTTAATTTGATGGAACAACCCTTTGGACTGGTGGCGAAAGCCCAGAAGACGTCCATAAAAAACGTAGTCCTCAGTACAGAAGGCAGCCAGTTCGTCATCGGTCATATCCAACAGAAGATGGAGCAGACCACGGCAGACACGAGAATAGGTAAGGTCCTTGGATTTGAGCAGAGCAGCAAATTGTTCAAAGTTCTGAAATTGATTCAGGTATTTCCGAATCCTTCTGTCTAAAGCAGGAGTGATATCCTGGTAAGCGGTATAATCTTGGGAAGCTTCTAACAGGAGTCGATATTGTAACAGAAGGGAAAAGTCTTTACTGCATATGGGAAACTGCTGCTGCCAGGCATTCTCTAAAATCTGATAGACAGAAGGGGGAACATACCTTTGGATGGTAGCGGGCATAAAAAAACCTTCCTTTATAGAGGCAGCAGATTCAAGCTCCATACCGTCTGTCAGAGCGTTCCGGATAGCCGAGGCAGAAGCAAAATCGTTTTCGGCAGCAGGCAGGTGCGAGGCATGATAGCCACTGCCTGTTCGTTCAATGGTATAGGGATGGATGGAACTGTGGCGTTTTGCTAAAGCCTTAAGATATTCAATCCCTAAAATGTTGTTGGGGGAGGAAAGTACTTCCTTGACCTCTGGTATATCAGGCAGACAGGCTTCCAAAGCCCGGCTTCTGGCCTGGGGAAAGGTGCAGCCTTCTTTCAGACTGTCTTGTAGGATTTGGCGATAAATAGCAGGTTCTTCCAGCAGCAGGTGGGCGATTCGGGAAAGCAGAGGGAGGTGACCGGTCTCACTGCCAAAGCAGAGACTGTCCACACATCCCAGTCGGTCCAGGAGGGAGACGGCTCCCAGAGCAAAAAATTCAGCACTGCCTGTGGCATAGCAGCAGGGCAGCTCTAAAACCAAATCGGCTCCATGAGAAAGAGCCATTCTGGTACGGGAATATTTATCAATAATGGCAGGGACACCCCTTTGCATAAAGTTTCCACTCATGACTACGATACAAAAGTCTGCTCCGGTGTGTTCCTTTGCCTGCTGCAAATGGTATTGATGTCCATAATGAAAGGGATTATATTCAGCAACAATTCCTGTTATTTTCATAAAAAATTCCTTTCGTTTGTAGTAGGTAGAATAGGTAGAAAGCCACTGCCTTTAGGTTGTGGGCAGTTGACAGAGTAGTGTTTAGATTTTAAGACAACAAAGATAGTATCATAATTTATCAGCTTATGCAATCTGCTTCTTTTGTATTCAATTTTGCACAATTTTTACAAAGTTTTATCTGATTTTGGCTTGTCTGAAATTTATAAATTTTGTATAATTTCTCTAACAGAATACATGTCGGAGGAAGAGAAAGGAGAGTTGCTATGTCCTATATTGATATTATTAAGAACAAGGCAAGAAGTGACAAGAAAGCTATTGTACTGCCGGAAACGACAGACAAAAGAACATTGATTGCAGCATCACATATCTTGGAGGAAGATTTAGCTGACATTATCTTGATTGGAAATGAAGAAAAGATTATGGATGGAGCCGGATGGCTGGAGGTAGATTTAAGTAAAGCCCGTATCGTAGATCCCAAGCAGACAGACAAGCTGGAGGAATATGTGGAACTTTTGTATGAAACAAGAAAGGCAAAGGGCATGACTCTTGAAAAAGCAAGGGCGATTCTTTTAAGTGACAATCTAACCTTTGGTGTAGTGATGGTAAAGGCAAATGATGCTGATGGAATGGTAGCCGGTGCCTGCCATGCTACTGCCGATACGTTAAGACCGGCTCTGCAGATTTTAAAAACAGCACCGGGGGTAAAGCTGGTATCCGGCTTCTTTATCATGGATGTACCGGACTGTGAATATGGAGAGAACGGAACCTTCCTGTTTGCCGACTGTGGATTAAATCAGGATCCTACTGCAGAAGAACTGGCAGCCATTGCAGACTCCAGTGCAAAAAGCTTTAAGCAGCTGGTAGATGCCAAACCGATTATTGCGATGTTGTCCCACTCCACAAAGGGAAGTGCCAACCATCCTCTGGTAGACAAGGTGGTAGAAGCTACCAAAATTGCCCATGAGCAGTATCCTCATCTGACTCTGGATGGAGAGTTACAGACGGATGCAGCACTGGTACCTCATGTGGCAAAATCCAAGGCTTCCGGCAGTGAGGTAGCAGGTAAGGCTAACGTATTAATCTTCCCTAATCTGGACTGTGGTAATATCGGCTATAAGCTGGTACAGAGATTGGCAAAGGCTGAGGCTTATGGTCCTATGCTGCAGGGAATTGCAAAGCCAGTAAACGATCTTTCCAGAGGTTGCTCCTGGGAGGATATTGTAGGTGTAGTAGCTTTGACTGCTGTACAGGCTCAGCTGGTATAATATAATATGAAATATCATAACTATTCAGTTTCACCGTTACGAGGCAAAAATCCATGAAAATTGCCTACAGTGATGGGATTTTTTCTTGTTACCACTACATTTTTTAGGGTCAGCACAGTAAGTGTGCAGACCTGCTGAATAGTTACAAACATCAAATAATGGAGGAATATGGCGATGAAGATTTTGGTAATAAATTGTGGCAGCTCTTCTTTGAAGTTTCAGTTGATTGATGCTGTCAGTGAAGAGTTGATTGCAAAGGGACTCTGTGAAAGAATTGGGATTGATGGCAGCCGTTTGGTGTATACACCGGCAGGCGGAGAAAAACAGATTAAATCTGTGGAGATGAAGGATCATACTCAGGCGATTGGAGCGATGCTGGAAGCATTGACTTGTGAAAAGACAGGGGTAGTAAAATCTTTGGACGAAATCGGGGCAGTAGGTCATCGTATCGTACATGGAGGAGACAAGTTCGCTTCTTCTACCATTATCAATGATGAAGTCATTAGTGCCATTGAAAGCTGTAATGAACTGGCTCCTTTGCACAATCCGGCGAATCTGTTGGGGATTGCCGCCTGCAAGGAGCATATGCCCGGTACTCCTATGGTAGCCGTTTTTGATACCGCCTTCCATCAGACCATGCCGGAGGAAGCTTATCTGTATGGTATTCCTTATGAGTATTATAAAAAATACAGGATTAGAAGATATGGCTTCCATGGTACCAGCCATTCCTTTGTATCCGCAAGGACGGCAGAGGTATTGGGAGAAAATTATGAAAATCTGAAGATTATTGTGTGCCATCTGGGAAATGGTGCCAGTATTTCCGCGGTAAAGAATGGAAAATGTATAGATACCTCTATGGGACTTACCCCGTTAGAAGGTCTGATTATGGGAACCCGTTCTGGTGATATCGACCCTGCCATTATGGAGTTTTTGGCTCATAAGGAAAAAATGGGTGTGGAAGAGATTATGGATATCTTGAATAAGAAATCAGGTGTACTGGGAGTATCTGACGGATTTTCTTCTGACTTCAGAGATATTGAGGATGCTTTTGAAGCGGGAAATGAGGATTGTGTCAGAGCGTTAAAGACCTTTGCCCATAGAGTAGTTAAGTATATTGGGGCTTATACAGCAGAAATGGGCGGTGTGGATGCAATTTCCTTTACTGCAGGTGTGGGTGAGAACAGCCCTATTCTGCGCCGGATGATTTGTGCATATCTGGATATTGAATTAAACGAGGAAGAGAATATAAAGCGTGGTGAAGATGTGGTAATTTCTGTTCCTGGCTCCACGACCAAGGTACTGGTAATTCCTACGAATGAGGAGTTGGCAATTGCCAGAGAAACTTTGGCTCTGGTAAAATAAGCCCTATATGAACTGTTCAGAAGTCAAAGAGGATATTCGCAATCCACAAATGGAACTTTGTTAAATTTCACTACTTGTTTATCACCTCATCATCGCAAAGCAGGGAAACCGCTTGGTGATGTATCAGGTGGATCTTGTACTTCACCTGATACAAGCAAGTCCCCTTTCACTACGAAGTAGTGTTCACTACTTAGTACCCAGCGTACTTGAAGTAGGGGATTTCCTTGATTCCGGTTAAATATAGGATAACAATGGCTGTATCAGGGAAATGGACTCTGGTACAGCCATTTTCGTTACCATTCACCCGTCACGGTATCGCCTGTATATAGCATTGGCTGAATGGACGCATTCTTTCCCTATCTTGCAGCAGGGTATTTGGTGTGGACATGAAAAATAACCCATTTTCTTCCTTTCTGACTGGACGATGATGAATCCTTCCCAATCTTGAAAATCTATGCTATACTACAGAATGTATTTTTGCAGAAGCAGCTTTTTGCAGAAAATTGGTTGAGAAAGGATGGAAAGCATGGCAAAGGCAGACAACTACGGTGCCTCCAGTATCACCGTTTTGGAAGGATTAGAGGCGGTCAGGAAAAGGCCGGGAATGTACATAGGAAGCGTGTCTACCAGGGGGCTGAATCACTTAATCTATGAAATTGTTGATAATGCAGTAGATGAGCATCTGGCAGGCTATTGTAATAGAATCAGGGTGACATTGGAGACTGATGGTTCAGCCACGATAGAAGATAATGGCAGAGGAATTCCTGTAGGAATGCATGAAAAGGGAATCAGTGCAGAACGTCTGGTCTTTACTACTCTGCATGCTGGAGGAAAGTTTGACAATGGTGCCTATAAAACAAGCGGAGGATTACATGGTGTAGGTTCATCTGTGGTCAATGCACTCTCTGCCCGTTTGACAGTCAGGGTAAAGAGTGATGGAATGATATATGAAGATAAGTATGAAAGGGGAAATCCGGTAGTGGAGCTGCTGGATGGTCTGTTGCCAGTAATAGGTAAGGCCAGAGGAACGGGAACTTTGGTCAATTTTCTGCCGGATGATACCATCTTTGATAAGATTCGGTTCAAGGAGGAGGATGTAAAAAGTCGTCTGCATGAAACGGCTTATCTGAATCCGGAACTGACGATAGTATTTGAGGACAGGCGAAAGACTCCTGCGGAGCGGATAGAATACCATGAGCCGGAGGGATTGGCCGGCTTTGTTAAGGATATGAATAAGACGAAGGGAGCCATCCATGATGTGATTTGCCTGAAAGGAGAAAGTGAAGGAATTGGTGTGGAGGTAGCCTTTCAGTATGTGAATGAGTTCCATGAAAATGTATTCGGATTTTGCAACAATATCTATAATGCCGAGGGAGGTACCCATCTGACCGGTTTTAAGACTGTCTTCACCAATGTGATTAATACCTATGCCAGAGAACTGAATATCTTAAAGGAAAAGGATGCCAATTTTACTGGAGCCGATGTGCGCAGCGGGATGACAGCAGTCGTTTCTATTAAACATCCGGATCCCCGTTTTGAAGGACAGACCAAGACGAAACTGGATAACCAGGATGCAGCAAAGGTAGTCAGTAAGGTAACCGGTGAGGAAATTGTTCGTTATCTTGACCGGAATCTGGAAACGTTGAAAAGCATTATTGGATGTGCGGAAAAGGCAGCAAAAATCAGGAAATCAGAGGAAAAGGCCAGAACCAATATGCTGACCAAACAAAAGTTCTCCTTTGATTCTAATGGAAAGCTGGCAAACTGCGAATCTAAGGATGCTTCCCAGTGTGAAATCTTTATTGTGGAAGGAGATTCCGCAGGAGGCAGTGCAAAAACAGCAAGAAACAGGAAGTTTCAGGCTATTTTGCCTATTCGGGGAAAGATTTTGAATGTGGAAAAGGCCAGTATTGATAAGATTCTGGCCAATGCAGAGATTAAGTCGATGATTAATGCCTTTGGGTGTGGTTTTTCTGAAGGCTATGGCAACGATTTTGATATTACCAGACTACGTTACCATAAGATTATCATTATGGCTGATGCAGATGTGGATGGCGCCCATATTTCCACCCTTCTGCTTACCTTATTCTATCGGTTTATGCCGGAGTTAATCTATGAGGGACATGTCTACCTTGCCATGCCTCCTCTCTATAAAGCGATGCCCTCCAAGGGAAAGGAAGAGTATCTATATGATGACAGGGCATTGGAAAAGTACAGAAAACACCATAAGGGTTCCTTTACTTTACAAAGATATAAGGGCTTAGGTGAAATGGATGCCGACCAGCTTTGGGAAACAACCTTAAATCCTGAGACCAGGATATTAAAGCAGGTGGAAATAGAAGATGGCAGAATGGCTTCAGAGGTGACAGAGATGCTGATGGGAACAGATGTTCCTCCCAGAAAGGCATTTATCTATGAGCATGCCATGGATGCCCAGCTGGATGTATAGAAGGAGTATAAAGCAGGAGGAAGGAAAGGCATGGAGGAGAGCAGAATCATCAAGACAGAATATTCGGATGTGATGCAAAAATCATACATTGACTATGCCATGAGTGTAATTGTGGCCAGGGCATTACCGGATGTAAGGGATGGCTTAAAGCCGGTACAGCGCAGAACACTCTATGATATGTATGAACTGGGAATCCGCTATGATAAGCCCTACAGAAAGAGTGCACGTATTGTAGGAGATACGATGGGTAAATACCATCCCCATGGAGACAGCTCCATTTATGAGGCATTAGTGGTAATGACTCAGGAGTTTAAAAAAGGGCTGCCGTTAATCGATGGTCATGGTAACTTTGGAAATATAGAAGGCGATGGAGCCGCAGCTATGCGTTATACAGAAGCACGGCTGCAGAAGATAACCCAGGAGGCATTTTTAGCCGATTTAGATAAGAATGTGGTGGATTTTATCCCCAACTATGATGAGACGGAAAGGGAACCTTCTGTCCTTCCTGTAAAGATTCCTAACCTTTTAGTAAACGGTTCAGAGGGAATTGCTGTAGGTATGGCCACCAGTATTCCTCCCCACAATCTGGGAGAGGTGATTCAGGCGGTGAAAGCCTATATGCAAGATTCCTCCATCACCACCAGGGGATTAATGAAGTATATTAAGGGACCCGATTTTCCCACAGGAGGTATTGTCATCAATAAGGATGAGCTGGTACAGATTTATGAGACCGGCAGTGGTAAGATTAAGGTCAGAGGAAAGGTGGAAATCGAAAAAGCAAAGGGAGGCAGAACCAATCTGGTTATTTCAGAGATTCCCTATCCTATGATAGGAGCCAATATTGGAAAATTCCTCTCTGATATAGCGGCCTTGGCAGAGTCCAGAAAGACACAGGATATTGTCGATATTTCCAATCAGTCCTCCAAGGCAGGTATTCGTATTGTCATTGAGTTGAAAAAGGATGCAGATCCGGAGAATTTCAAAAATCTTCTCTACAAAAAAACCAGACTGGAGGATACCTTTGGGGTGAATATGCTGGCGATTGCAGGAGGCAGACCGGAGATTATGGGACTTCGACAGATAATAGAAGCCAATGTAGATTTCCAGTTTCAGGTGGCACGAAGAAAATATACTACACTTCTGGAAAAGGAGAGGGAAAGACGGGAGATACAGGAAGGATTGATTAGAGCTTGCAATGTCATCGATTTGATTATTGAAATTTTTCGGGGCAGTAAGGACAGAACCATGGCAAAGGCTTGTCTGGTGGAGGGCAGGACGACGGGAATCCGGTTTCGCTCCAAGGAGTCAGAGATTATGGCAGCTCAGCTGGGATTTACAGAAAAACAGGCTAATGCCATTTTGGATATGCGTCTGTATAAGCTGATTGGGTTGGAGCTGGAAGCTTTAGTAAAGGAGCATGAGGAGACCCTGGCCAATATCTACCGCTATGAAGATATCCTGGAAAATCGGGAATCCATGGCTCAGGTCATTCTTCAGGAGCTGGAAGCAATCCGCAAGGAGTATGGCAGACCAAGAAGGACAGTAGTAGAAAATGGAGCAGAGGCTGTCTATGAAGAAAAGAAGCTGGAAGAAATGGATATTATGTGCCTGGTGGATCGTTTTGGCTATGTAAGAACCATTGATATGGCTGCCTATGAAAGAAACCGGGAGGCGGCAGAGACGGAAAATAAGTATGTTTTTTCTGCCAAAAATACGGGAAGAATCTGTATTTTTACGAATACCGGGCAGCTTCACACCATAAAGGTAATGGATTTACCCTTTGGCAGATTCAGAGACAAGGGAATCCCTTTGGATAATGTAAGTAATTATAGCTCAGAAAAGGAAGAAATTATCCTGATTACCAGCCAGTCTCAGTTGAATCTGCATCAGGTTGTGTTTACTACCAAAATGGCGATGATAAAACGGGTAGAGGGAATAGAATTTGATGTGGCTAAACGAACGGTGGCAGCCACTAAGCTGCAGGAGGGTGATGAGGTAATTTCTGTAGTGGTTTTACGGCATCAGGAACAGATTGTACTGGGAACGGCAGAAGGCTACTTCCTTCGGTTTGCTTTAGAGGAGATACCGGAAAAGAAAAAAGGAGCCATAGGAGTCAGAGGAATGAGACTGGGCAGTAAGGACTGGGTGGAAATGGTTTGCTGTTTGGAGCAGAGACAGGACACGGAACTGGCACGACAGTTTATAACCTACAGGGATAAGCAGATAGAGGTTGGCAGGATTAAGCAGACCAAACGGGATGAGAAGGGAACAAAGCTGAGAGGATGAAGTAAGGGATAGGATTGCAAGTCAGAACGGAAAAGAGGTGAAACGATGAGAGTAATAGCTGGAACGGCCAGAAGCCTTCCCTTGAAAACACCGGAAGGAATGGATACCAGACCCACCACAGACCGCATTAAGGAAACGCTGTTTAATATGCTGCAGACGGAGATAACGGACAGTATTTTTGTGGATTTATTTAGTGGCAGTGGAGGAATAGGAATAGAAGCACTTAGTCGGGGAGCTGAACATGCCTATTTCATCGAAAATGGAAAAAAAGCGGCTGCTTGTATTCGCCAAAATCTGGAATTTACAAAATTTACAGACAGAGCTACTCTGCTGATGCAGGATGTGGCAGGTGCAATCTCCTTGATTCGGGAGGAAGCAGTAGACATTATTTATATGGAC
The DNA here is from genome assembly GCA_017532145.1 of Lachnospiraceae bacterium. Lineage (GTDB taxonomy): Bacteria > Bacillota > Clostridia > Lachnospirales > Lachnospiraceae > Kineothrix. The sequence goes on from JAFXJR010000068.1 coordinate 48,472, forward strand.
CCTCCCTATCAGGAGGGATATGAGGAACGAGTACTACAGCTTTTGGCTGAGCAAGCCTATGTGACTGTTCATACGCTGATTGTGGTGGAAGCGGTGCTTGCAAAAGATTTTTCCTTTGTGAAGGAACTGGGTTACAGGATAGTAAAGGAAAAGAATTATAAAACGAATAAACATATCTTTTTGAAAAGACAGGAGGAATAAACGATGAACTCTGCAATCTATCCGGGAAGCTTTGATCCGGTGACCTTTGGTCATCTGGATATTATCCGTCGAGCTTCAGCGATATTTGACGAATTAATAGTAAGTGTGTTGGACAATCACTTAAAGTCTCCATTGTTTTCTGTAGAGGAACGTGTTAAGATATTAGAAAAGGCCACCAAGGATTTACCGAATGTAAAAGTCGATTCATTCAGCGGCTTATTGATTGATTATGCGAAGAAAAAGGACGTACATGTGGCAATCCGTGGTCTTAGGGCAATTACAGACTTTGAGTATGAATTGCAGCTGGCTCAGACAAACAGCAAGCTGTCAAAGGGTGAACTGGATACCATGTTTTTAACGACCAGCTTAGAGTATGCCTATCTCAGTTCCAGTGGGGTTAAGGAGATTGCCAGGTTTCAAGGAGACATTTCCATGTGTGTGCCGGATTTTGTGGCAGAGATGATGTACGAAAGGTATGGACATAAACAGGTCTGAGAGCTACAGATGGATAGAAGGATAACGGGAGATTCCACATATGACCAGTAAGATAGAACAGATTATTGAGGAGATTGAGGATTATATTGATAGTTGTAAATTTCAGACGTTTTCTAATACAAAGATTACGGTAGATAAGGAAAAGATTGATGATTTATTGAGAGAACTGCGGATGAAAACCCCCGCAGAAATCAAACATTATCAAAAGGTAATCAATAACAAGGATGCTATCCTCAACGATGCCAGGGCAAAGGCAGAGGCACTCATCAATAAGGCCAGTGCTCATACCAGTCAGTTAATTAATGAACATGAGATTATGCAGCAGGCTTATGCTCAGGCAAATGAAGTAGTGATGCTGGCTACTCAGCAGGCACAGGATCAGGTAAATGAAGCTACCATACGGGTGAATCATATGCAGCAGGCTGCTACCCGGTATATGGATGAGAGGCTGGCTAATCTGGAAAATCTGGTGGTTCAGATGATGAATATGACAGCTGCACATTATGAAAGCTTTATCAATAATATGAATGGATATATAGACATTATTCGCAGCAATAGAGAGGAGCTAAAGCCCCAGCTTCAGCAGGATGAAGCTTCGCAGGAGATTACTGAGGGTAATGAAAGTGAACTCTCCAATCAGGAGGGACAGTCCTGACCATTTTTGAAAACCGGTTTCGCCTTGGAGGAGGAAACCGGTTTTTTGAACTGTCCTTACAGCAGGAAGGTGGAAGGAGCAAACAGAGACCAAAGAAGATAATACAGGGCTGTCAGACCAGTAAGGACAAGTTTATGCAGAATATAATGCTGCAGGGAAAGATCGGTATCCTTTATCATACTATAGGTTTGAGCAATACAAGAAAGTCCACCAAAGGGAAGAATCAGGAGGATTAAGAGGGGACTACTGCTTCCTATCCGACTAATCCCTGCTGTGATTTCCAGAAAACAACCTGCTACAGCAGCCGGACCGGGATTGTTACCGGACGAATTTGGCAGAAAAACCAAAGGAATCAGATTAAGGATATTAAACAGAATCATATAGCCGCCCAACCGGGCAATACTGTATAAGCCGGAGAGAATGGAATCATCCACTGCGTCCAGCAGAGAGATACGTGTAGTAGACTGGGCTGCTGACAGAATTTTTCCCAGTTGGTGAGCAGGCAGTCGGGGATGGATACTGTAGGCAAAGGCACTTCGATATAGGGTGTATCGAAGGATAAGCCCATAGCAAAAGGGGAGAGCGTACATACCTAAAAGATAGGGCAGTCTAAGAGACAGTCCCAAGGTAGGTAAGACGAAGCTGATAAAATAGACAGGACCTATACTGTTGCAGAAGGAGAGCAAGAAGGAGGCTTCCTTCCTAGACAGCTTACTGGAAGTATACAAATCAGCGATTACTTTTGCCCCCATGGGAAATCCACAGAGAAACCCCATGACTACTACATAGATACCATTAGGGTCGATACGCAGCAAAGGAGTCAAAACAGGACTTAGAAGCTTAACAAAATGTCCAGTTAGCTGTAAGCGTATCATAATGCCTGACAGAATCATAAAGGGAAGCAGAGAGGGAATCATTTTATTCATCCACAGCTGCAGTCCTGTCAGGGAAAGAGTAAGACTGTCCTGAGGATGAGTCAAAAGTAGACAAATCAGTAGGATAGCCAGTAGAGAGAGGAAAAAGGTTTTATGATTATTTTTCATATTTTTATTGAGTCGTTTAGATTTACTCTATAACTATATGAAGACAGGAGGTAGAGAATGCTGCGTTTAGATAAATTTTTATGTGATAGAAAGATAGGGAGCAGGAGTCAGGTCAAGGAATGGATTAGACAGGGAATGGTTACGGTAGATGGACAGGTAGTGTGCAGACCGGAGACAAAAATTGAAGAAGAGAAAGCTCAGATTAGATTTCAGGGAGAACGGTTAAACTATCGAAAATATATCTATGTGATGCTCCACAAGCCTGCAGGAGTAGTTTCTGCAACCAAAGACAGTTCTTGTCAAACGGTGACAGGACTGTTGAAGGAGGCAGAATACAAGGATCTTTTTCCCGTGGGAAGATTGGATAAGGATACAGAGGGGTTGTTATTAATGACGAATGATGGAGAACTGGCTCATGGTCTTTTGTCTCCCAAAAAACAGGTAGAAAAGGTTTACTATTGTGAACTGGAACAGCCTTTGTCTCAGGAAGCGATTAACCAATTGGAGGAAGGAATAGATATTGGAGAAGAAAAGAAGACCTTACCAGCAAAGGTAGAACGGCTAAGGGAAAGGTGTATTCATCTGACGATAACAGAGGGAAAGTTTCATCAGGTAAAAAGGATGCTTTTAGCGGTAGGAAATCAGGTAGTTTATTTAAAGCGGGTAAGGATGGGAGGGCTGCATTTGGACCCTGAGCTTTTACCGGGGGACTATCGGGAGCTGACTTTGGAAGAAGTAGAGCAGTTAAAGGGATAAATGGTGTTCATGTGATTGGTAATATAGAGAGGAGAAGATAGCGGATAATCATGGTTATGGAGAGCTATCAAAACCAAAGAGGGATATAAGTTAACTACCCACAACCTAAAGGTCATGGGCTTGTAACTGCCCAGTCGTCGTAACGGATTTTTCCTCCGGCTTTTCAATTCCGATAGGTATAGCTGCCTAAAGTGGCGTTACATTATAGGGTGGTTGACGACACCCTTTACAGCAAAGATTTACTCTACTATAACGGTATTCGGTACTAAACTTCCCATGCAATGCAGCATATGCTTTTTATTACGTTTAAGATTTTACCTTACATACGATTGGATGTAAAAACCTCATAGCTTAACTTTTCAATGTATATAAGAGTGCCTTCAGAACGATAGTTCCCAACGGTTTTCTCTTTGCCTTAGTATAGCATAGGAACATCTTTCAAACAACCACGAATGGATAAGGCTCCTCTCACCGCCCAAGGGCAGTAGGAGGAGCCTACACTAAACGAAAGGATTTAATTTATGAAAGGACTAAAAAGGATATTATATATGCTCTTAGGGTTGCTGGGGATATGCAGTTTACTGATTATTCTAGGAGCTTTTATTCCTGGGTTAAGCGATAGTATATCAAAACTATTGTATGATTCAGCTGAGCCAGTTTTGAATCAAGCACCAGCTGCAGCGGTTGGAAACAGCAGCAAAAGCCACAGAGAGCAAGAAGGAACAGACAGTCAGGGAATAGAGAGGGAGCTGCCAGAGTCGGAGATAATAATGGATAAAGAAGTCTGGGAAGCAGACAGAGAGGAAACAGACAGGGAAGCAAAAGACTTACAAAAGCAAGCAGAATCCTATGTGTATTCAGAACCGGTTTCCGGCAAAGAGGGGTTGACCGGAAGAAATGGATATATACCGGTGCAGGAAGCCTATGAGGAGATTGATGAGGAGGAAGAGGAAAAGCTAAGGGAAAAGTATACCTATGGTGAGACAGGAGAGGGACTGGACTTTGATTCTCATTTTTATCCCTATTATGGAATGCTGGATGACAGACAAAAAAGGGTATATCGCCAGATTTTTGCCAATGCACAGGCAGTAAACGGAAGCTTTAATCCGCTGGAGCCGGTTTCCGTGACGGAACTGAAACATATTTTTATGGCAGTATTCAACGATCATCCCGGACTGTTTTGGTTGGAATCCTCCTATAAGGGAAGGTTTTCCCGTACTGGAGAATGTATGGAAATTGGTCTTTCATTTTATCCATTGATAGACGATTTGGATAAGGCGAAAAGACAGTTTGAGGAGGCAGCAGAACAGATTCTGACTGTGGCTCAGGGAATGGGGAGCGATGTAGAACAGGAGATTTATGTGCATAATGCCTTGCTGGAAAAGGTTTCTTATCATCTTTCTTCTCCTTATAACCAGAGTGCCTACAGTGCAATGGTTAATGGAGAGAGTGTATGTGCAGGATATGCCAGAGCCTTTCAGTATCTGATGATGGAACTGAGTATTCCCTGCTATTATTGTACTGGCTATGCGGGAGAGAGTCATGCATGGAATATCATAGAGCTGGAGGGTGAGTATTACCATGTGGATGTGACCTGGGATGATGCTGCACCAGAACAGTATGATTATTTTAATTGTACGGATGCTGACTATGCCTCTACTCATCGAAGAGAGGACTTATCTGTCTATTTGCCCGCCTGCAACGGTACAGCCTATGGTAATCTAGCGACTGATTCAGCCGAGGAAGAAGAGAAAACAGGCAGAAGTTTGGAAGAAGCTGGATATACAGAGGAAGATGTACTCTGGAGTTTGGAGGATTATTTTACAGACTGTCGGGAGCAGATTCTCAGTCATAATGGCTCCTGTGAATTTTGGAATGTGATAGACAATGAAAGTCTTTGGTATCAGTGCCATGAATCTTATCAGAGTGATTACTATCTAGATGCCTATATGAATGAGATAATGACAGGCTTTGGTGCTATTGGCTGTGAAATTTATGTGGAAGCAGAACTGCTGAAGGATGGCAGATTCTTGATGCATCATCGGGTAGTTTTTAACTGAAGCTCCAATAGTTAAAGCAGAAAAATACCTCCTAAGTAGATTTTGGTTATTTATCTTGTCTACTTAGGAGGTATTTTATCATAAAAGACGTCTTTCTGGTCTGGCGGATGGTAAATATCTGCCTGGACTTTATGGACGGTTTAAAATATCCGTAATCTTATTGATCATCTCGTCTTCTCGAAGTCGAAACTTAATTTCCACCCTTCGGGAGGCTGCCATATTGATATCGGTGGTTCCTTCCTGATAAACTGGGTCGCTGTATGAACGACCGTTAACGGTAAGCAGTTGCCTGAGCTGTTCAATTTTATCAAGGGAAAGTCCATTTTTGCTATCCTGACAGAAGGCGGCTACTGCATTAGCCCGGTTGTAGGAAAGCTCCATATTGCCTTGATAGCTTCCATCGGTATCAGTATGCCCCTCAATAATAATCTCGGCAATATAGGGGCGGTAGCTATCCTGTAAAAGTACAGCCAGATAGAGAGGAATAATTTCCTTTAAAGTGGTTTTGCTTTCTGTAGTCAGCTTAGCACTGTTATAACGGAAAAGCACGTCTGAGGAGAAGGTAATTGAGCCAGTCTGGGCATCTACCTGCATGGAGGAATTACTGAAGGTATTCTGTAGCTCCTGGATAATATCGGTACGAATCCCTACAATATTTTGTAATTCACTTTTGGTAGCTGCCAGTTCGGCTTTGGCACTATCCATATTGGTATTGGCTTGTGCCAATTCTGCTCTGGCATTGGCAATTTCAGCATAAGCCTGTGCCAGTTCAGCCTGTGTCATCTGAGAGTAGGCATTGGCTTCCTGCAGCTCGGTAAGAGTACGTTGTAGCTCCTCATTGGATTTTTGTATCTCTGCCTGGGATTGCTCCAGATAAGCTTCATATTGTTCTAATTCGGTTCGGGATTGATCCAAATCTGCCTGAGCAATATCCAGCTCTCTCCGAGTCTGCTCTAAATCGGTGGTTTTCTGACGATAGATAGAGAGGGTAATGGCAATAATCAGGGTAAAGGTAAGGAGCAGAGCAGCCATCATATCAGAATAGGATTGCCAAAAGCTGTGTTCCTGAAAAGCCATTCGGTTTTTTCTGTTATTTTTCATATAAATTCCTCATCTGATTGAAAGTATACAGCTGGTTACTAATATCTTCATTTAAGGTTTCACAGGCCTGAGAAAGCTGCTGCTGTTGATTTTGTAGCTCATGGGCAAAAATTTCCTGGCGCTGCATGGTATGCTCTAATGTCTGCATCAGAATGCGATTGGATTCCAAAAGCTCTCTTGTAGTGGCCTCCAGAGATTGATAGTTTCTGGAATAGAGTGCCTGAGCTTCGCAAGCGGTATGGAGGGCCTGTCCCATCTTTTCAAAATCTGTACCCATATGTTCAGAAAGCTGACTGGTAAAGGCTTGGACAATTTTCTCCACTCCCTGAGTCTGCTCTAAAGCGTTACCCTTAAGCAGCTTTTGAATTTCCTGCATGGAATTGGCCATATTCGCCTGATAGATAAGCATGGCATCAGCAGTATCATTGGCATTGGATACAGGAGGCATAACACATTCCCGGAAGCACAGAAGAAAATCGGATAAAATCTCATAGGAATAGGCCATAATGCTTCGATAGATAAAGGTAAATACCAAGGAAAACAGGATACCATAGATGGAGGTGTGGAAGGCTACCTTCATTCCACTAAGCAGTGGACCTACATTATCTGCTATAGTAAAAATATCGTCTCCGGAAAAAGCTCCCAGCCCCAGGGACAGTCCAAGAAAAGTACCCAAAATACCCAAACCGGTCATAGTGCCGGAAAGGTTGGCATTATAGTGGGAGGCTCCAATTTGATCCAGTAAATCTTCATTGATATATTCTTCCAAATCACAGGTTTGGCGAAGTCCTTTTTTGGTAGAATAGTTTTTTAAGCGCAGTCGGTATCGGTCAAAAGCTTCGTCTAAAACGGGATGACCGAAAAACTCCTCCTTTTTCTTTAATTCCAGCCAGAGATTTTCTCCGTTTTCCTGATATTTTTCATAGATAGCATCAGTAACCTCTGCCAGTACATCGGTACAGCGATTGAGTCTGGCAAAGCTAAAGGCGGAAATCAAGAATAAAACACCAATCAGCAGGAGAAATCCTACATTAATCAGAAGATTTTCATAGGAAGAAACTTCTCCTGTAAAAACTCCATTAAGATGAAGAATAAAGCCAAGTACTACAAAATAGAACAAAAACAGAATAAAATAGATTCTTTTTTTCATGGTATACCTCCTTTGTATTGTATAAGAAAACGATAGCATAAGAAGAAGAATTGTACAAGAATGGAATGAAAAAATAAGTAAAAATTAAGAAAAAGGATAAATATGGTAAAAAAATCATCCTGAGTACCTACAGGTATCAGGATGACAGACTATTTTTGGGCATATTTCTTAATGGCTTCAAAGCTTTCCGGACTAATAACATGCTCAATACGGCAAGCATCTTCAGCGGCAATTTCTCTGTTTACTCCCAGGCTGACCAGCCATTCTGTCAGAAATTCATGTCTCTCAAATATCATATCTGCAATGGCCTGACCGGATTCAGTAAGATAGATGAAACCTTCCCTGGTTACGGTGATATGTCCTTTTTCCCGAAGATTTTTCATGGCTACACTGACACTGGACTTTTTAAATCCAAGCTCTTCAGCCACGTCTACAGAACGTACTACCGGATGGGATTTGCCCAGAATCAATATGGTTTCCAGATAGTTTTCTGCTGATTCATTTACTTTCATGCTTTTTCTCCATTCTTATTTCCTAATCAGACAGTTATTTTGTTATTATAGCATATTCCAGCCAGAATGTGAACCAGATAAGTAGCTATTATTTTATCATTCCGCGATGCCTTACTCTTGAAACCTCAAATATTGTTCTATTATAATAGACCCAGACAGAAATTGGAAATTAATAGCAGTTACTTTGGATTTTCGACCTTCAGGTTTTTATCGTATGTAATATTGGTGTATCAAAGGCTGCTGGTGATGGAAAGGTATGGGATTTAAAATATGGAACAGCTGAATCTGACAGCAACAAAGGATAATGAAAGAGTATATAAAATACTGGGAGACCTGATGAACATGGACAGAGAATTTCAGATTATGATTACTGTCCCTTCAGGAAGCGGAAAATCTTCTCTGGTAGGGCAGGAGAATATGATATCGGGCAGAAGTGTGGTTCGGGACCTGGAAAAGGATGTGACCGATATGATACATGAAATTGGTGTACCTGCACATATTAAAGGGTATCAGTATCTAAGAGAAGCAATTATGATGTCTGTAGAGGACAATGAAATGCTTAATTCCATTACAAAGGTACTGTATCCTTCCATTGCACAAAAGTATCAGACTACTTCCAGCCGGGTGGAGAGAGCTATTCGCCATGCCATAGAGGTGGCCTGGAGCCGTGGAAAGATGGAGACGCTGGATGCACTTTTTGGATATACCATCAATACAGGTAAGGGAAAACCCACCAATTCGGAGTTTATTGCCCTGATTGCAGATAAAATAAGACTGCAGTACAAAAATTAATTCTTTTAAACGTCTCCGATATGATGTATAATAGACCTAATGATATTGGAGGTGCAGTTATGAAGAATATTCTGTTTATTGCGTCGGAAGGTGTTCCATTTATCAAAACAGGCGGTTTGGCAGACGTAGTAGGTTCTCTGCCTAAGTGCATTAATAAGGAATACTTTGACGTACGGGTTATGATTCCAAAATATATGTGTATGTCACAGGAAATGAAGGATAAAATAACCTACAATACCCATTTTTATATGGATTTCAACTGGAAGAATGAATATGTGGGTCTGATGGAGTCTGAAGTGGATGGAGTAAAATACTATTTTATCGACAATGAATCCATGTTTGGCGGCTTTAAGCCCTACAGTGACAATGTGCTGGATGAAATTACCAAGTTTTCCTTTTTTTCAAAGGCAGCCTTATCTGCTCTTCCTCTGCTGAATTTCAGACCGGATGTGATTCACTGCCATGACTGGCAGACAGGACTGGTACCGGTGTATCTAAAGGAGCGTTTTCAGGCCAACGACTTTTTTAAGGGAATCAAGACGGTGATGACGATTCATAATCTGAAGTTTCAGGGAAAATGGGATGTGAAGTCGGTAAAATCCATTACCGGTCTGCCGGATTATTTCTTTACCTCAGATAAATTGGAGGCATATAAGGATGCCAATCTGTTAAAGGGTGGTCTGGTCTATGCAGATGCGATTACCACCGTAAGCAATACTTATGCAGAGGAAATTAAGACTCCATTTTTTGGAGAGGGACTGGATGGACTGCTTCGGGCAAGGAGTGGAGACTTAAGAGGAATCGTTAACGGTATCGACTATGAGGACTTTAACCCTGCTACCGACCCTTATATTGAGCATAACTATAATGCGGTAAACTTCCGTAAGGAAAAGATTAAAAATAAGCGTGCTTTACAGGCAGAGCTGGGACTGGAGCAGGATGAAAAGAAGATGCTGATTGGTATCGTTTCCCGTCTGACAGACCAAAAGGGCGTGGATTTAATCGACTATATGATGGATCAGATTTGTCAGGATGCGGTTCAGATTGTGGTGCTGGGAACAGGAGAAGAGCGATACGAAAATATGTTCCGCCACTTTGATTGGAAGTATCATAATAAGGTATCTGCCAATATTTTCTATTCGGAGGCTCTTTCTCACAAGGTGTACGCTTCCTGTGATGCCTTCCTGATGCCTTCTCTGTTTGAACCCTGCGGATTAAGTCAGTTAATGGCACTTCGCTATGGTACAGTGCCTATCGTAAGGGAAACCGGAGGTTTGAAGGATACGGTACAGCCTTATAATGAATATGAAAGTACAGGTACAGGTTTCAGCTTTAAAAACTACAATGCTCATGAAATGTTGGAAACCATCCGTTATGCAGAGCATATTTATTATGATAAGAAGAGGGAATGGAATAAGATTATTGATAGAGGAATGGCAGCCGATTTTTCATGGCATGTATCCGCAAATAAATATCAGGAAATGTATGATTGGCTGATAGGGTAAAGGGCGGATATTATATGTCGAAGAAGATTCGATTATCTCAAAAAAAGGACCATATACTTCACACGAATCAAAACGGGTTTATTATGCAGGCGGGTATTCTTGCTGCAGCGTCCATTATCTGCCGGATTATTGGACTGCTGTACAAAAGCCCGCTTACGGTTATTATAGGTGACGAGGGAAACGGCTACTATTCCACAGCCTATACCATTTACACAATTATCCTGTTGGTGTCATCCTACAGTATTCCTTCAGCAATGGCAAAAGTGTTGGCACAAAAGCTGGCACTGAAGGAATACCGTAATGCCCAGAGGATTTTTTTGTGTGCTTTAATTTATGTAATGGGAGTGGGAGGAGTGGCCAGTCTTATCCTTTATTTTGGAGCTCCTCTACTGGTGATGGGTAACTCCATTCCGGTACTGAGAGTCTTTGCTCCCACGATTTTTATCTATGGTATTCTTGGTGTATTAAGAGGCTATTTTCAGGCACATGGAACCATGATACAGACTTCTGTCTCACAGATTTTAGAGCAGATATTAAATGCAGTAGTCAGTATAGGCGCTGCTTATTTTATGATACAGCTGGCAGTGGATGCACAGAAGGCTACCAGTGTACAGGCTATGTATGGAGCCATGGGCAGTGCATTGGGGACAGGCTTTGGAGTGCTGGCAAGTATGCTGTTTTTAATCGGCATCTATTGGATTAATCGGAAGGGAATACAAAAGAGGATTGCCTATGATGAAACAAAAAAAGTGGATTCCTGGGGAAAGATTTTCCGACTAATCCTGTCAGTGGTAACTCCCTTTATTCTTAGTACCTGTATCTATAATCTGACTACTTCCCTCAATCAGACTCTCTATCTAAAGATGATGATAGGTCTGAAGGGAATGGATGAAATCAGAGCAACTACAGAGTATGGAATCTTCGCTCAAAAGGCAGTTACTATTTCCAACATTCCTATTGCTCTGGCTTCTGCCATGTCCTCAGCGATTATTCCTACTATTGCTGCAGCCTATGAAAAGAAGGCGGTAAAGGAGACAGGAAAGAAAGTAGCAGCGGCAATCAAGGTGACGATGCTGCTCTCCATTCCGGCAGCGGTGGCCATTGGTATTTTAGCAAAGCCCATCGTATGGATTCTGTTTCCTCAAAAGGAATCCTTGGATTTAGCAGCCAGCCTGCTGAGAGGGCTTTCGATTACTGTAGTTTTATATGGTCTGTCTACCTTAACCAATGCAGTGCTGCAGGGAATAGGAAAGGTTAATGTACCGGTAATTAATGCCCTGATTTCTTTGATTATTCAGACTGCTGTATTGGTTCCTGTTTTATGTTATACAGAAGGGGGCATTAGGGGGGTTATGCTGGCAACAGTAGTCTATTCCTTAATGATGTGCCTATTGAATAATCTGTTTTTATGTAAATATCTAAAGTATAAACAGGAGCTGGACAGAACCTTTATACGGCCCTTGTTTGCCTCTGTATTTATGGCAGCAGTGGCTTATGGAATCTATCATGGTCTATTTTGGCTATTGGGAAAGGTGCTGGCTTCTGTCTATTTTGTCAACTTGATTGCCTTTGCTGTAGCAGCCCTAATGGGAGTCTTACTCTACATGATTCTGATTATTAAGCTAAGAGCCGTCAGGGCAGCGGAACTGAAAAAGATGCCCAAAGGAGACTTCCTGTTTAAAATGGCAAAAAAACTAAGGCTGCTATCATAGCTTCTGATAGCAGTCTTCCACCATTTTCAGTTCCTCTAAAAAGAGACAATGGTTTAGATTACCGTTTTGAATCCCTTTCACACAGGAGTGATAATCCATCCAAAGCAAAGCGTCGATTTCCTCCTTTTGGAAGGAAAGGGCAGAGGTATCCTCCATCCATTCCAGCAGATAGACAGCTGTATATTCCAGGTCATGAAAGGGCTTGCCATGAAAAGAGGTATGAGAAGCTGCCTCGCGGAAGCCCACAAATACCAATTCTTCTGGAGCAACCGTAAGAGACAGCTCCTCCTCCAGTTCCCGAAGGGCAGATTCCAGATAGCCACACCCGGCAGGGATATGACCGGCAGAAGAGACATCCAGACAGCCAGGATATCCATCCTTATCCAGAGAACGCTTCTGCAGCAGTACTTCAAAGTTATTTTCTGTTCCTGGACGAACCAGCCAAACATGGGCACTGCGATGCCTACTGCCATAACGATGAGCCAGGGAACGCTCCCTTACCCTGCCGGTAGGTCTTCCCTGAGTGTCTACAATATCCAGTAGTTCCAATGGTTTTCCATTGAGAACAGCCTCTGTGAGTACATTATTTTTATACTGCAGCTTTAGAGAAAAGAAGGGTGCTTTTTCTTCCAAAAGCTGAAAAAAGATTAAATCGCCTTCCCACAGCTCCAATTGAGGAAGCTGGTCTTTTTTTATCCATTCCAAAGTACCCTCCGGGCAGTCTTTCAGTGTACCGGTGTAGCCATCTGCCGTATAAAGACACATATAATAGTCGGTAAGATTGTCGCAGAGAAAGGTAACAATCCCCCGAAACTGGTAGGAGGTAAGAGTAAGCCCGGTTTCTTCCAATGCCTCCCGCAGTAAACATTCCTCAGGGCTTTCCCCGGATTCAAAATGACCGCCTATGCCGATCCATTTATCCTTATTAATATCCTTTTCCTTTTTAATGCGATGCAGCATCAGATAGGAGTCTTCGTTTTCAATATAGCAGAGTGTAGTAAGCTTCATTGGGATTTCCTTTCTTAATTCCAGGAAGTAAGTATTTAGAACCATCCTGGTTGAGTAATGATTTTCCTTCGGTTATATTTATTCTGGATGGATTTTGCTTCCTTGTCAATGCTTTTATGGTTTTGTTCAGGCATTAATAGACCTAAATCTTCATAATATGATACTAGGGTTAAAAAGTCATCTATTTTCTTGCTTGCATGAAAGTAGATGACCTTGAGTCCCCAAATAATATTAGGAAAAAGGGCGAAAATTAATGGTAGTAGTACTTCTGATTTGTATAATGGCAGCACTAAAATATGGCTATATTTTCTTTGTTGTAGCGAAAAGGGTGACAGCAGCTTTGGAAGATGATTGACAGAATAGGAAATATCTTTAATACCAGATATCAAGTAAAGGCACAACAGGCAGGTGGAATTTTGCTTTTATCAAAGGAAATAAAAATTTTTCTGGAACATAGGGGAATCTTATGATAGAGTAGGTATAAAAGTAACCTTCCCGGAAATAATAAGAAGGCAGTACACAGTCAGCAGACTGTGGCTGTCGTCAGAAGGACTATTTTCAGGAGGTGCAGATATGGCTAATTTATCAGAGTTGGATTTACAGAATTTGCGTCATTTGATTGGTGGCTATGATACTACTCATTGTAAAATGAAGGAATATGCTGAATGTGCAACAGATGCGGAAATTAAGCAGTTTTTTGAAAAAGGTGCTCGTTCCGCCATGGAGAATAAGCAGCAGTTAATGGGATTTTTGCAGTAAGGGGGTAGGAAAATATGCAGGAAAAGACGATGGTGGCAGATACTTTAACAGGAATCAATGGTGAGCTGGTACGTTATGGAGAGATGATTGCTCAAACAGAAAACAAGGAATTAAAGCAGACACTCAAGCAGATGAGAAATGCCTGTGAGCAGTCTCAGGAGGAGTTGTATCAGCTGGCAAGAGAAAAGTCCTATTATGTACCGGCAGCTAAGGCTACACAGGAAGAGATTAACCATGTGAAGTCTTTATTTATCAGTGGTACCTTATAAGACATGACCATGACTATTCTATTCGTTACAAAGGCAGACTGGCTGGCAGACTGAAGGGCTGGAAATAGTAACGATGGGATGAACAGGATAAATAGCCAGGGGCAGTCTGTAATATCAGACTGCCCTTTTAGGATATAGGATATGGAAAGGAGCAGAAAAAACAGATGAAACAACAAAAAAATAGGACAAAAGGACAGAGGGTAAAACGTTTACTCTTATTGACCACTCTTATGCTGGTCGTTCTAGCAGGGTGTGGAAAACGGGAAAATTCCCAGACTACAGAGGTAGCAGTGACGGATTCAGCACAGCTGTTGAATCTGGTGTGGGAGCAGTTTGCAGACACGGAAAGATTTTCTGCCATGGGTGGAGATTTCAGCAATCCGGTAGACAATGGAGCAGGAATATTCAATATAGAAGATACGGAAAACCTTACTTATATGCTCTATATCCCAGAGCAGAATGTAGGAATGATTGATGAAGCTGCCTCTCTGATTCATGCCATGAATACAAATACCTTTACCGCAGCAGCCTTTCATCTTAAGGATGATGCCGATACAGGGGCATTGGCAGAGGCATTAAAGGAAAATATTCTGAATACACAGTGGATTTGCGGCATCCCGGATGAACTGGCTATTTATATTATCAATGGAGAGTATGTAGTGTCAGCCTTTGGCAATGCTGAGATTATGGCAACATTTAAAACTAAGCTGTCTAACGTTTTTGGTGGAGGAGAAATACTGTTTACTGAGGAAAAGATTACTGAGTAGAGGTGCTGTATGCTATTTTCAAGTATCACGTTTCTATACTATTTTTTGCCTGTAGTTATGGTGGTTTATTTTATCATTCCCAGCCGGTTTCTGGCTGTTCGGAATGGCTGGCTTCTGGTAGCCAGCCTTTTCTTCTATGCATGGGGTGAACCAGTATATGTACTGCTTATGGCTGTTTTGGTGGTGACAGGATATTTTTCCGGCAGAGCGATGGAAAAGGTACGAAGCTTAAACATAAACGAATATTCCGGAAAGCAGAAGTCATGGGATAAGGTGTTTTTTTTTGTTGCGGTGTTGGTACAGCTGGGATTTTTGCTTTATTTTAAATATACCGATTTTCTAGGGAAAAGTTTTTCGGCAATCATAGGAGTATCTTTTTCACTGTCAGTTCCCGCTTTGCCTATCGGAATCAGCTTCTATACCTTTCAGATGCTAAGTTATCTGACGGATGTGTACCGGAAGGCGGTACCTGCTCAAAGGAGTTTTCTCCGTCTGGCTCTCTATATTTCCATGTTTCCTCAGCTGATTGCGGGACCTATCGTTCGCTATACCGGAGTGGTCAAACAACTGGAAAATAGAACCCATAATGGGGAAAACTGGGCATTAGGAGCACGGCGGTTTGTACTGGGACTTTCAAAAAAAGTCTTATTGGCTAACGTATTGGGAGAGCTTTGTGCCACCTTTAAAGATTCAGGAGATAAGTCGGTATTGTTTATCTGGATTTATGCAGTGGCTCTCAGTCTGCAGATTTATTTCGATTTTTCCGGCTATAGTGATATGGCTATCGGTTTGGGAAGAATCTTTGGTTTTCATTTTGAGGAAAATTTTCTGTATCCTTACACCTCAAGAAGCATTACTGAGTTTTGGAGGCGGTGGCACAGAACGCTGGGATTTTGGTTTCGGGATTATGTCTATATCCCCCTGGGAGGAAGCCGGGTACCAAAAATAAGGTGGTTTTTTAACTTGTTTGTGGTATGGGTGCTCACCGGACTATGGCATGGTGCAGCTTGGAATTTTGTACTTTGGGGGCTTTTCTTTGGGCTGCTTTTGATGGTAGAGAAGCATTGTTTCCTGAAATATTTGGAAAAAAGCAGAATTCTGGCACATGGCTATGTACTGGTGGCTGTGCTGGTCAGCTTTGTTATTTTTGATGCTTCCAGACTGGCAGAGACGGCCGGTTATCTGGCAGGAATGTGGGGAGGGGGAGATTGGCCTCTGCTGTCCGGGGAGGCAGTCTATTATCTGAAAAGCTATGGCATAGTTCTGGTTATAGGAATGGTAGGAGCGACTCCACTTTGCAGCAGGCTGGTAAGACGAGCCGAAAGTACGATAACAGGAAAAAAGATTATCCATCTGTTAGAGCCGATAATTTTGGTACTTCTGTTGCTGATTACTACAGCCTATCTGGTGGATGGTTCTTTTAATCCTTTTTTATATTTTCGATTTTAACCCAATCACTGCAAAGTGGTTTCCCTTCTTTGTGGTGAATATCCGCTTTGCCCTGAATAGAGGGAGCTTCTTACTTCCCCTATAAAAATCAGGAAGTGTAGAGAGAAAATAAGGAGAGTGGCTGATGATGGCAGAAAAGAAAAACAAAGCAGTAATCTGGGGAATCCTTCTCTATTTTCTGGGATTTTCCCTATGGGCATGGACTGGCAGAGCAAAAGAAGAATCAGTAACAGAAAGGCGTAAGCTACAGCAGCTTCCTGAATGGAGTATAGAGACAGTAGTTTCCGGAGAGTTTATGCAGGATTTTGAAGCTTATGCCTTGGATCAATTTCCAGCCAGAGATAGGCTTCGACAGATAAAGGGGTATGTTTCCCATTATTTATATGGACAAAAGGATGACCATGGTATTTATATAGCAGATGGTTATGCGGTAAAAATGGAATATCCACTGAATCAGGAAGGAGTAATAAGAGCCACTGAAAGATTTCAGTATGTTTATGATACCTACATGGCAGAAACGGATGTCAAGTTGTATTTTTGTCTGATTCCGGATAAAAATTATTTTCTGGCTGAGCAAACCGGACATCTGTCTATGGATTATCCTGCCCTTTTTACTTTGCTGGAGGAAAAAATCTCCAAGATGAAGCATATTGATATTGCAGACCTGTTGGAGATAGAAGACTACTATAGAACGGATATTCACTGGAAACAGGAAAGGCTTTTGGATGTGGCAGAGAAAATTACAACAGCTATGGGGAGGTTTAAGCAGGCTGATTATGAAATAAAGATGCTGTCTCAGCCCTTTTATGGAGTATATACCGGACAGACCTCCCTTCCTTTGGAGGCGGATGAACTGAAATATGTAACCAGCTCAACCTTAGAGCAGAGTACGGTCTACGATTTTGAAAATCAAAGGAGCATGGCTATCTATGATAAGGAGAAGGCGAAGGGAAGAGATCCTTATGAAATGTTTCTGTCTGGCTCATTATCTTTGATTCAGATAAAGAACCCTTTGGCTTCTGCAAAAGGAGAGCTGGTGATTTTCCGGGATTCTTTTGGAAGTAGTCTGGCTCCTCTTTTAGTAGAGGGATATAGTATGGTAACGCTGGTAGACCTTCGCTATATTCATCCGGATTTATTAGGCAGATATCTTACCTTTGACAAGCAGGATGTGCTGTTTTTATATAGTACATCGGTGTTGAATCAAGGAGAGACAATAAAATAGACTATGGGTAATTTTTTGTCGGAAACAAGTTGACAAAATAAAACTTATGTATTAGAATTAAAACTATAGTTAGAATGTTCTAACAAATTAATCTGTATGGTATATATATAATAGATAACAGAAGCGAAAAATGCAGAAGAAACTGAGGGATTTTATGAATTTAATGGATGCCAATATTGGAGAAGAATATATTATCAAGGATATTGTGACAGAAGATGAAGAATTAAATGCTTTTCTTTTTTCATTGGGATGTTATAGTGGAGAGCCGATTACGGTTATCTCTCATATTAAGGGTGGATGTGTTGTCTCAATTAAGGATGCCAGATATAATATTGATAATGAATTAGCACAAGCTATTTCAATATAATCATTATAGCTATTTGATATTATAGCTGTTTGATGAAGTAAAAGCCCGAAAGTCTGTAGCAGAATGTGGCAGAAGTTCGGAAAAAGAGTGTGAAAGCACTCTTTTATTTTGAACTATAGTTAGCTTTTACTAACATTCGTCAGATTGGTGAATGGAATTTGACTGCCGGAAGTGTCCGGCCAGACAGAGAGGAAGAAAGGTAGGAGGATGCAGCATGAGAATTGCATTGACAGGAAATCCCAATAGCGGAAAGACCACGATGTACAATGCCCTGACAGGAAGAAATGAGCGTGTGGGAAACTGGGCAGGCGTTACCGTGGAAAAGAAGGAAAGTTCCATTAAGAAAATGTATAATGAAGGAGCAGAAGAACTGGTAGCCGTGGATTTGCCGGGAGCCTATTCTATGTCTCCGTTTACTTCTGAAGAAAGTATTACCAGTGCTTATGTAAAGCATGAAAATCCGGATGTGATTATCAATATCGTAGATGCTACAAATTTAAGCCGAAGTCTGTTTTTTACCACTCAGCTGCTGGAGCTGGGGATTCCCGTAGTAGTGGCTTTGAATAAGAGTGATATTAATGAAAAAAAGGATACAAAAATTGATATTGAGCTTTTATCAAAAAAGCTGGGTTGTCCGGTGATTAAGACTGTTTCCACTTCTTCCGGCAGCAATGGACTGCAGGAGGTGGTGTCTCAGGTTATTTCCTTAAAGGGCAAGGGACAGAAGGCTCCCTATGTACAGGGAGAGATTGACCTGCAGGATAAGGCTCAGGTAGAGGAGGCGGACAGAAAACGTTTTGCCTTTGTCAATCAGATTGTGAAGGAAGTAGAAAAGCGTAAGGTACTGACCAGAGAAACAAATAAGCAGGATAAGGTGGATGCGATTCTGACAAACAAATGGATTGGTATTCCTGTATTTGCTTTAGTGATGTGGGCGGTATTCGATATTTCCCAGTCTACAGTAGGACCATTCTTGGCAGACATTCTGGTAGGCTGGATTGAAACCTTCCAGGGATGGGTGGCCGGCTTGGTAGAGAATGCTTCTCCTTTCCTGCAGTCGTTGTTGGTAGACGGTATTATAGGTGGTGTAGGAGCAGTAGTCGGTTTCCTGCCTTTGGTAATGGTTATGTATTTCCTGATTGCTCTGTTAGAGGATTGCGGTTATATGGCTCGTGTCAGTGTGGTTATGGACCCGATTTTTAAAAGAGTAGGTCTTTCTGGAAAATCTATCATTCCTATGGTAATTGGTACAGGATGTGCTATTCCGGGTATTATGGCCTGCCGTACCATTCGTAATGAAAGAGAACGTCGGGCAACAGCTATGTTGACTCCCTTTATGCCTTGTGGAGCGAAGCTGCCGGTTATTGCCCTTTTTGCAGGGGTATTTTTTGCGGATGCTTCCTGGGTGGGTACACTGATGTATTTTGTAGGTATTTTACTGATTTTCCTGGGAGCTTTATTGGTACTGAAAATTACCGGACATAAATTCAGAAAATCCTTCTTTATTATTGAACTGCCGGAATATAAGCTTCCCAGCTTGAAGAGAGCAGTAGGTTCTATGCTTTCTCGTGCAAAGTCTTATATTATTAAAGCGGGAACTATTATTCTAGTATGTAACGCAGTAGTGCAGATTATGCAGACTTTTAACTGGCAGCTGCAGGTTGTGGAGGAAGGGATGGAGCATACTTCTATCCTGGCTACCATTGCTTCTCCTTTCGCTCTCCTCCTGTTACCTTTGGGCTTTGGTGTGTGGCAGCTGGCAGCTGCAGCCATTACCGGCTTTATTGCAAAGGAAAATGTGGTGGGTACTCTGGCGGTAGTGTATGGATTAACCAGCTTTATTGATGTAGAGGAGTTGGCATTAATAAGTGGAGCCGGAGATGTGGCTACAGCCTTTGGACTGACTCAGGTAGCTGCTCTTGCTTATTTGATGTTTAACCTGTTTACTCCTCCCTGCTTTGCAGCAATTGGTGCAATGAATTCAGAGATGCAGGATAAAAAATGGCTCTGGGGTGGTATTGCATTGCAGTTGGGAACGGGTTATATCGTAGCCTTTTTGGTATACCAGATTGGTACGCTGGTTACTACAGGCAGTCCGGGGGTTGCCTTTATTCCAGGTCTGATTGCCGTAATTGCTATGGTAGCTATCGTCATTGCCTTATGTCGCCATACAGACAAAAAGTTCTGTGCAGAATATAAGCTCACTTAAAGGAAAAGGAGTACTGGCATGACAGATTTGATTATTATAGGGATTGTACTGATTCTGATGGGCAGTGCCTTAGTTTATATCGTCAGGTCAAAAAAAAGTGGGGTAAAATGTATTGGTTGTTCTTCAGGATGTGGCTGTTCTGCCAGTGAGAAGAAGCAGCAGAAAGAAAATATCTGCTGTCATTGCAGTCCGGAGAAAGACTAGCAAAAAAGTAACCATTCAACAGGTTTGTACACTTGCTCATCATAAATGTACTGAACAGTTACATAAAAAATACAGCCGGCCAGAATCAATCTGCCGGCTGTATTTTGCTAATATCAGAATCAATAACCATTGAATAATTGGTATAGTATACCACGAAGCCCGGTTTGCCTCCACCAGGCTTTTTGACATTCTTTTTTTCGGTATAGTCTATCTCCACCCTATCCTGTCCTCTGGCCTTGGAATAATAGGCTGCTAACCGAGCGGCTTCTTCAAAAGTAGCATCGGGCATTTCCTGTCCCTCTGTCTTGACAATAACATGAGAGCCGGGAATTCCTTTGGCATGAAACCACCAGTCATTACCGGAAGCAAATCGAAAGGTGAGTTCTTCATTCTGATAGTTATTTTTTCCTACATAGATATGGTATCCGTCACTGCTGATATAATGAAAGGGGCGGCTGGTAATTTTTATCTTTCGTGAGTCGCCTTTTCTGCGGATATATCCACTTTCTGTCAGTTCCTCCTTAATCTGTACCAAATCTTCTTCAGCCAGTGCAATATCTAAAGCAGCACTAATAGATTCCAGATGCTCTATTTCTGTTTTTACTTCCTGTGTCAGTTCTGATAAAGCCTCATAGGTACGCTTTAGTTTATTATACTTGGCAAAATATTTCTTCGCGTTTTCCGAAGGAGTAAGCGTAGGGTCTAAAGGAATAGTAATTTCCTCATCAGTATAGTAGTTCAGCGCCTTCATGGATTTTGCTCCCGGTTCCACATGATAGCCGTAGGTGTTTAGCAGTTCTCCATAGATACGATATTTATCCCTTTTTTCCGTGTCCCTTATCTGTATCAGCTGCAGGTCGTATTTTTTTACGGTTCTCTCCAGGGAGGTCTGCACGATTTTCCGAAGGTCTACAGACTTTTGGCGTATTCTGGTTATTTGATTCTTTTCGGCATAATAGGCTTCTAAAAGGGTACTGATACTGTCATAAACTTTGGTCTCCTGCTGAGCATACAGTGTGAGTGGGATAGCTGCAAATTCCAAAGGAGTTTCCCCCTGGTAAACAATATTGGGCTGGAAATTACCGCAGCGAATATCCTGGATAAGACTAAAGAAGACAGAAAAAAGACGTTGTATTTCTTGTTCGTTTAAAGCAGCCACCGGAATATCTCCGTCAATATTGGCACGGCAGCAGACCTCCTGAGCAGCCAGAGGGGAAAGTCCCGTATAGCTGCTGTATAGGGCTTTAAAGACAGCCATGCTTTTGGTACGGAGCAATAAAGAGAATTGTTCCTGTGCAGAAGCTCCATCCAAAGAAAGGGGATTCTGCTTGTCTTGGGTCTGAGGAATAAAATAGGAACGTCCCGGAAGTACCTCCCGCAGACTGCTGACCATACCGGAAACATGCTTGATACTGTCAATGATAAGTCCTTCCTGGTTAGTAAAAATAATATTACTGTGTTTTCCCATAATTTCTATGATAAGCTTTTTTGTACGCAGGTCTCCCAGTTCATCTAAGTGTTCCATATGAATTTCTACGATACGCTCCAGTCCAGGCTGAATAATACGGGTAATCCGACTGTTTTGCAGATGCTTTCTCAGCAGCATACAGAAGCTGGGAGCCGTCATAGGGCTGGGTTTAGTATAATTGGTCAAATAGATAAGAGGGAGGGAAGCATCCGCTGAAATCAAAAGCTTTTTCGTGCTGCTGTTGGTCTTAATCGTAAGCAGCAGTTCATCGCTTTCAGGCTGTGCAATCTTATAAATTCTGCCTCCTGATAAGGTTTCATTTAATTCCTTCACAATACTGGCTACTGTAATACCATCAAATGCCATAGCTGATTTCCTCACTGGATAAGATTTATGTGGGCTGTTAAAAGACAGTTTATCACATAGTTATAGAAATTTTATAATATTTCTTACAATTTTTCAATGGAGGAAGTCTTACTTTTTCCGTGAGGAGATTCTTGACGTTAATAGGTGGTTATTTTATAATAGGGTGGAATATTCAGAGCGATTAAGGTTTCCAGACTTTGAAAGGAACAAGGTTATAATGATGATAAAAAGTATGACAGGATTTGGCAGATATGAGGTATCGGTAACAGAGCGTAGAGTAACAGTAGAGATGAAGGCGGTCAATCACAGATATTCAGACATCAGTATTAAACTGCCCAAGAAACTCGGTTTTTTTGAATCGGCAATCCGAGCAGAACTAAAGAATTATATTCAAAGAGGAAAGGTAGACGTTTTTATCACTTATGAGGATTTTACGGAGAGTAACGTCTGCATAAAATATAATAGGGAGATTGCTGCTGCCTATATGAAGTACCTGGATCAGATGGCAGGAGAGTTTGGCTTAGACAATGACATAAGGATTTCCACTCTTTCTCGCTATCCGGAGGTGTTTTCCATGGAGGAGCAGGAGATGGATGAAGAGGGTATCTGGAAGGTATTGCATCCGGCTTTGCAGGGAGCGGCAGAGAACTTTGTAGAAACCAGAATCAGAGAGGGAGAAAATTTAAAAGCAGATTTGTTGGCTAAGCTGGAGGAAATGCTCAATCAGGTAGCCTTTATTGAATCCCGTTCTCCAAAGCTGATGGATGAATATAAGTCCAGATTGAGAGAAAAGGTTAAGGAACTGTTAGAGGATTCTCAGATTGATGAAAACCGGTTGCTTATGGAGGTGGCTATCCTGGCTGACAGGGCTTGTGTGGATGAGGAACTGGTACGTCTGAAAAGCCATATTGAAACTTCAAAAAAGACATTGGAGGCTGGAGGCAGTATTGGCAGAAAGCTGGATTTTATTGCACAGGAGATGAATCGGGAGGCCAATACGATTCTGTCTAAGGCTAACGATTTAGAGATATCTGAGCGGGCGATTGAATTAAAGACGGAGATTGAAAAGGTCAGAGAGCAGATACAGAATATAGAGTAGGCAGGGCATATGGCAAGGTTGATTCATATTGGTTTTGGAAATATTGTAAATACAGGAAAGATTGTGGCTATCGTCAGTCCCGACTCGGCGCCGGTGAAACGATTGGTACAGGGGGCAAGAGAAGAGGGCAGGGTGATTGATGCTACCCAGGGCAGAAAAACGAAGGCTGTGCTGGTGATGGAAAACAGTCAGCTTGTTCTGTCAGCACTTCTTCCGGAGACGATTGCAGGCAGGGTACAGGCGGAAAGTGAGGATACAAATGAAGGATAAAGGAATTTTAGTAGTGGTGTCAGGGTTTTCCGGTGCAGGTAAGGGAACGTTGATGAAGCGTTTGCTGCAGGAATATGATAATTATGCACTGTCTATTTCCATGACAACCCGACTTCCCAGAGAGGGAGAACAGGATGGAAGGGATTACTTTTTTGTTACAAAAGAAGCATTTGAAGACAGGATTGCAAAGGATGGATTGATTGAATTTGCTTCTTACTGTGGGAATTATTATGGTACACCTAAGGAGTATGTGGAGCAGCAGCTTGCAGCAGGGAAGGATGTTATTCTGGAAATTGAGATTCAGGGTGCTTTAAAGGTTAGAGAAAGGTTTCCAAAGGCTCTTTTGTTGTTTGTAATGCCGCCTACATCGAAAGAACTGGAAAGACGTTTGGCAGGCAGAGGAACAGAGAGTCCTGAGCAAATTCAAAGAAGACTGGAGAGGGCTTCTGAGGAGGCAGAGGGGATAGAATGCTATGATTATATCATAGTAAATGATGACTTGGAAACGTGTACAAAGGAGCTTCATTCCATTATCCGGGCCGCTCATGGTACACCGGGAAGAAATGAAGCATTTATAGAAAATATGAGACAGGAGCTGAAGGCTCTGGTGAAAGGAGAAAAATAATGTTACATCCATCTTATTCCGATTTAATGAAAGTAGTAAACAGTGAGGTGGAGCCTGGAGAGGCCCCGGTAGTTAATAGCAGATATTCTATTGTAATGGCTACCTCTAAAAGAGCAAGGCAGATTGTAGGGGGAGCTGAGCCATTGGTACATGCAGCCGGCAAAAAGCCATTATCTGTAGCAGTGGATGAGTTAAATCAGGCAAAAATCAGAATTTTAAGTGAAGAAGAGGCAGAGGAACAAAGGTTGCAGCTGGCTGAGTGGGAGGCAATGAAGGAAGAAGCGTTGAAGGAAGAAGCTCGGCAGGAGGAACCAAAGAAGGAGCAAAGTATGCTTGCTAAAATCCAAGTGGGAGAAGATGAACTGGCTGGTATAGAGCTTAGCAAACATATGCTGGCTGCTATAGGGGATGAGTTGGCTAAAAGAGAAATGCTGAAAGAGGAATTAGCTGAGAAGGATACCGCAGATGAGGCCATAGCTGCTGAGGATACAGGAGAAAAAACTGCTGAGAAGACACTTAAACCGGAGGCAGAGGAAGATTAAATAGCTTGAACACAAATATGCTCGTAGGAACTGCGGGCATATTTTTCTCTAAGGAAACGCTGATTAAATTATCGTTTCCCTAAAATATTGTCAATAGCTGCCGGCAGGTGATGACAGCCTGCCGGATGAGGTATATAAAGGTTTAATGTAAATATGAAAGGTATAGGATAAAATGAAAATATTATTTGTATCACTGGGATGTGATAAGAATCTGGTGGATTCTGAAGTGATGCTGGGTATGCTGGAAGAAAAGGGGTATGCTTTTACCGATGATGAAACGGAGGCACAGGTTATTGTGATTAATACCTGCTGTTTTATCAATGATGCCAAAGAAGAAAGTATTAATACTATTTTGGAAATGGCAGAGCTGAAAAAAAGTGGTCAGGTAAAGGCACTGATTGTAACCGGCTGTCTGGCACAACGCTACAAAGAGGAAATCCAAAAGGAAATCGAAGAGGTAGATGCCATCCTGGGGACTTCTGCCCTTGATAAAATTGTAGAGGCGGTAGAAGAAGTGCTGAAGGGTAAAGGAGAAAACTATCTGCTTCCTTTGGATAAGAAGCCCTCAGGGGACAACAGGAGGTTAATTACCACAGGAGGCCACTACGCTTATCTTAAAATTGCGGAGGGCTGTGATAAACATTGTACTTATTGTATTATTCCCAAGGTGAGAGGCCGATATCGGAGTGTTCCTCAGGAACAGTTAGTAGCAGAGGCAGAAAAGCTGGTGAGTCAGGGAGTCAGGGAGTTGATTTTGGTTGCACAGGAGACTACGCTTTATGGCTGGGATTTGTACGGAGAAAAGCGGCTGCCCCAGTTGCTTCACAGACTTTGTCAAATAGAAGAATTGCGTTGGATTAGGATTCTTTACTGTTATCCGGAGGAAATTACAGAGGAGCTGATTCAAACCATAAAGGAGGAAGAAAAAATCTGTCATTATCTGGATATTCCCATACAGCATGGCTCTGACGATATTTTAAAGCGGATGGGAAGAAGAACTAATAGTGAAGAGATTCGGACTGTGGTAGCAAAGCTTAGAAATGCTATTCCTGACATTTGTTTAAGAACTACGTTGATTACAGGATTTCCTGGTGAAACACAGGAGGACCATGAGCGGGTGATGGCTTTTGTGGATGAAATGGAGTTTGACCGTTTAGGTGTATTTGCCTACTCTCAGGAAGAAGATACTCCGGCTGCTAATCTGCCTGACCAGATTGAGGAGGAAGTGAAGGAAGCCAGAAGAGAACAGCTGATGGAGTTACAGCAGGAAATTGCTTATGAGGCAGCAGAAAAAATGGTAGGAAGACAGCTGGTGGCTATGGTGGAGGGAAAGGTGGCAGATGAAGATGCCTATGTGGCCAGAACCTATAAGGATGCTCCTGGTGTGGACGGCTATCTATTTCTTCATACAGACAGACAGCTGATGAGTGGAGACTTTGTGAAAGTAAAGGTAACAGGTTCTCTGGAATATGATTTGATAGGAGAGATATGTGATGAATTTACCGAATAAGCTAACTACCCTACGTGTGCTTATGATTCCTTTTTTCGTTGTGTTTATGCTGGTTCCCATAACAGGAGAGTGGGATAAGTGGATTGCGCTCACTCTGTTTATTCTAGCCAGTCTTACCGATATGCTGGATGGACAGATTGCAAGAAAGTATAATCTGGTGACTACCTTCGGTAAGTTTATGGATCCACTGGCGGATAAGCTATTGGTTTGTTCCGCCTTAATTTGTCTGGTGGACAAAGAAAGAATCCCCTCCTGGATTGTAATTTTAATTATTGCCAGAGAGTTTATTATCAGTGGCTTCCGACTGGTAGCTTCTGACAAGGGCGTGGTAATTGCAGCCAGCTACTGGGGAAAATTTAAGACGGTTTCCCATATGCTGATGATTGGATTAATGATTTGTAATCTGGAAGCACTTCATTGGGTAACGGATATTGTGATGTGGATAGCCCTTATCCTGACAGTGGTTTCTTTGGCAGACTATCTCATCAAAAATAAAGAGGTAATAAAGTAAATTTAGCCATAACTATTCAGCCGGTCTGCACACTTGCTATGCTGACTGGAGGAAAGTGTAGGTGTAGCGAGCAAAATTCTATTGCCATAGGCGATTTTCATAGATTTTTGCAGCATAACGGTGAAGATATTGAACGGTTATATTTGGCAAAATTGAAAAGGAGAGAGAAAATGGAACAGGTAAAGACGGTAGAATTAATATCTGTAGGAACAGAGCTGCTGTTAGGAAATATTGTGAATACCAATGCAGCTTGGCTGGCAGAGCAGTGTGCGGCTCTGGGACTGTCCTGTTTTTATCAAACGGTAGTAGGAGACAATGAAGAAAGGCTTTCCGCTGTATTAAAGACAGCTCTGGAACGGTCAGACGTGGTGATTCTATCCGGAGGACTGGGCCCTACAGCAGACGACTTGACAAAGGAGACTACAGCCAAAGTGATGGGACGGAGACTACTGATGGATGAGCCTTCCAGACGACATATTCAAGAGTATTTTCAGAAAAAGTCTATGGAGATTCCAGAAAATAACTGGAAGCAGGCGTTGATTCCAGAAAATGCTTTGGCGATAGAAAATGAAAATGGCACAGCACCGGGGATTCTTTTGGAGGAGGAGAAGCATATTGTTATTCTGCTTCCCGGACCTCCTAATGAGCTGCTTCCTATGTTTACCCAAAGGATTGCCCCTTATCTTGCCAGTAAAACAGGCGGAACTATCTGTTCCCGTACCATAAAAATCTGTGGCATAGGGGAGAGTCGGGTGGAGACGATAATAAAGGATATTATGCAAACGCAAACTAATCCCACCATAGCACCCTATGCCAAAAATGGCGAGGTTCATCTGCGGCTTACCGCTCAGGCAGAGAGTAAGGAGCAGGCAGAGGTTATGATACAGCCTATGCTGGAAGAGCTGCAGCAGAGATTTGGTGAAAATATCTATACTGTTCAGGAAGAAATTACTCTGGAGCAGGCTGTTTATCATCTGCTTTTAGAAAAGGAGTGGAGTGTTTGTACTGCTGAATCCTGTACTGGTGGAATGCTGGCAGGCAGGCTGATTAATGTGCCTGGAGTTTCTCAAGTGTTTAAATCAGGCTATGTTACCTATTCCAACCAGGCGAAAGAGGAAATTCTGGGTGTAGAAAAGGAACTGCTGGAGACCTATGGAGCTGTCAGCAGTCAGACAGCAGAGGCTATGGCCAGAGGAGCAGCCAAAACTGCCGGAACACAGGTGGCAGTAGCAGTAACGGGAATTGCAGGTCCTGATGGGGGAACAGAGGAAAAACCGGTGGGACTGGTTTATATTTCCTGCTATTGTCAGGGAAAAGTCAGAACAGAAAAGTTTCAGTTTAAGGGAAGCAGGGCAAAGGTAAGAGAAGCTTCGGTAGCCTCTGCTCTTATTTTGCTCAGACAGTGTATTCGATAAAAGGCAGAGGTGGAAAAGGATTGACGCAGGAGGCAAGCTATGTTAGAGTAGGTAAAAATATCCGTGAATTATTCATTTTGGCATTTTAACCAAATCAGGGAAGTGTTGTAGTGAACACTTTTACTTTGGCTATGTTTGCATGTCGCCAATCATTCCCACATGAATTAGAGAAAACATGAGTAGCAAAAAGAAATTGACAAAACAGAACGTTTGTTTTATCCTATATACAGAACATACGTTCCGAAAATAGGATAGGAAGTATAGGAGATGGTTTAATGGAAAAAGAAGAAAAGCAGAAAGCCTTGGAAGCGGCCCTTGCCCATATAGAAAAGCAGTTTGGAAAAGGGGCAGTGATGAAGCTGGGAGATCCCCGGACACAGATGAATATAGAAACGATTCCCACAGGCTCTTTAAGTCTGGACGTGGCTTTGGGACTGGGAGGCATCCCCAAAGGAAGGATTGTAGAGATTTATGGACCGGAATCCAGTGGTAAGACCACAGTTACTCTGCATATGATTGCTAAGGTACAACAGATGGGAGGAATTGCAGGCTTTATTGATGCTGAGCATGCACTGGATCCTGTATATGCAAAAAATATCGGTGTAGATGTGGACAATTTGTATATTTCCCAGCCGGACAATGGAGAGCAGGCTCTGGAAATTACAGAAACGATGGTGCGTTCTGGTGCCATCGATTTAGTGGTGGTGGATTCTGTGGCAGCTCTGGTGCCAAAGGCAGAGATTGAGGGAGACATGGGAGACAGCCATGTAGGCTTACAGGCTCGTTTGATGTCTCAGGCACTGCGTAAGCTGACGGCAGTGATCAGCAAGTCAAACTGTACGGTTATCTTTATTAACCAGCTAAGAGAAAAGGTAGGGGTTATGTTTGGTAATCCGGAGACCACTACTGGCGGACGTGCTTTGAAATTCTACTCCTCTGTAAGATTGGATGTAAGAAGGGTAGAAGCGTTAAAGCAGAGTGGAGAAGTCATTGGTAACAGAACCAGAGTCAAGGTAGTAAAGAATAAGATTGCACCTCCCTTTAAAGAGGCAGAGTTTGATATTATGTTTGGTGAAGGTATTTCCCAGGTAGGAGACATACTGGATTTGGCTGCCAAGAATAATATTGTGAATAAGAGTGGTGCCTGGTATGCCTATGAAGGAAATAAAATTGGACAGGGACGTGAAAATACTAAACAGTATCTCAAGGATAATCCGGAGGTATGCAGAGAGATTGAAGAGAAAGTACGTGTCCAGTTTGGATTAAATACAGGTAAGGGGGATGCAGCGGGAGAGCAGAAGGAAGATAAGAGAGCAGGAATGACACAGGGAGAAGAAACAGAACAGATGGCACAAACTGCTCAGTCAGATTCTGTTCTTCAGATGGAAGATGATAGTAACCAGGATTGAAGAAGTTAACCAGAAAAAAATCAGAGTCTTTATCGACCATGAATTTGCTTTTGTATTGTATAAGGGGGAATTACGGAAGTATCATATTCTGGAGGGCAGTACATTAGAGGAAAAACTCTATCGGGAGATTTTACAGGAGGTACTGCCCAAAAGGGCTAAGCTAAGATGTCTGAACCTTTTAAAAGCCAGACCCTACACAGAAAAGCAGCTTAAGGATAAGCTACGGGAGGGAGAATATGGACAGGCACTGATAGAAGAAGCTGTAGCCTATGTCAAATCTTATGGATATATAGACGACAGAAAATATGCCAGTGACTATCTTTCTTCTTACGGACAGTACAGAAGTCGGAGAAGAATAGAACAGGAGCTTTTGACCAAGGGAGTAGCCAAAGAGATTATCAGGGAAATTTTTGACAGGATGGAAGAAGCAGGAGAGGAAACTGATGAACTGGCTATGGCAGTGAAGCTGTTAGAAAAGAAAAATTATCATCCTGATACAGCCTCATTTAAAGAAAAGCAGAAGCTTTCCGCATTTTTATATCGAAAAGGATTTACATCTGAGACAATTAGAACAGCACTTTCACTTGACATAACCTCAAATTAAGTTTAAAATTGAACTGTTGTAGAATCGCTTGGTAGATATTTTACCTGAGTCAGAAAATCTCCCTTAAAGTTTTCTGATTCCAGCATTCTATAGATAATAGTACAATGAAAGTAACTATGCAGCAGGTCTGCACGCTTGCTGTGCTGACCATAGGAAAACGTAGTTACAACGATGGTAACGGTGAGCGTACTAAACAGTTACCAATGAAAATTGAATAAGGAGGTGCTCCTGTACATGGATGTTGTAATCGCGGTCATCGTAACGTTGGTAATCGCAGTGCCTGTATCTGCTGTAGCAGCCATGTCTTATCGTAAAAAGATTATTGAGACCAAGCTGGGAAATGCAGAAGAGAAGGCCAGGGAAATTATCGATGCTGCTCTGAAGACTGCTGAAACAAAGAAGCGTGAGTCTTTGCTGGAGGTCAAGGAAGAGTCCATTCGTACCAAAAATGAATTGGACAAGGAGATCAAAGAACGCAGAGCTGAAGCGCAGCGTTATGAACGTAGGATTCAGCAGAAGGAAGAAAATATCGATAAGAAAGCAGATGCCATTGAAAAGAAAGAAGCGAGTCTGGTAGCCAAGGAAGAAAAGCTGGCCAAGGATCGGGAAGAAGTTACGAAGCTCAATGAACAAAGATTACAGGAACTGGAGCGAATCTCAGGTCTGACCTCCGACCAAGCAAAAGATTATTTGTTAAAGATTGTTGAAGATGAAGTAAAGCATGAGACTGCCGTAATGATTAAGGAAATGGAGATCAGGGCCAAAGAAGAAGCGGATAAAAAGGCAAAGGAATATGTAGTGACCGCTATTCAAAGGTGTGCTGCAGACCATGTATCTGAGACTACAATATCCGTAGTTCAGCTGCCAAACGATGAGATGAAGGGCAGGATTATCGGAAGAGAAGGAAGAAATATTCGTACTCTTGAGACACTGACAGGAGTAGACTTGATTATTGATGATACTCCGGAAGCAGTCATTCTGTCAGGCTTTGATCCCATTCGCAGAGAGGTAGCTAGAATTGCCTTGGAAAAACTGATTGTGGACGGACGTATTCATCCGGCCAGAATTGAGGAAATGGTGGAAAAGGCACAGCGGGAAGTAGAAGTCATGATTAAGGAAGAAGGAGAAGCTTCCATACTTGAGGTAGGAATCCATGGCATTCATCCTGAGCTGGTCAAGCTGTTAGGTAAGATGAAGTTCCGATTCAGCTATGGACAGAATGCACTAAGACATTCTATTGAGGTGGCTCAGCTTTCCGGACTTTTGGCAGCAGAGATGGGGCTGGATGTAAGATTGGCTAAGAGAGCTGGTTTACTTCATGATATTGGTAAGGCTGTAGACCATGAGATGGAAGGTTCTCATATCCAATTGGGCGTGGAACTTTGTAAGAAGTACAAAGAGTCTGCCACTGTAATTAATGCAGTGGAATCTCACCATGGAGACGTGGAACCCCAATTTCTGATTTCCTGTCTGGTACAGGCTGCAGATACTATATCAGCAGCGAGACCGGGAGCCAGAAGAGAAACATTGGAAACATATACAAGCAGATTGAAACAATTAGAAGATATTACAAATAATTTTAAGGGTGTTGACAAATCTTTTGCTATACAGGCGGGTAGAGAGGTTCGTGTAATGGTAGTTCCGGAACAGATTACGGATGCAGACATGGTATTGTTGGCAAGGGATATTTCAAAACAGATAGAAGCTGAATTAGAATATCCGGGTCAGATAAAGGTAAATCTAATTAGGGAATCCCGTGTTGTAGATTATGCGAAATAAGAATCTGTTAGGTCCTGAAAACTTCGGTTTTCAGGGCTTTTTCTTTTTCCTAAAAAAATCTCTTGTATAAATACATACCTTGTAGTACAATAATATACCAGATGTATGATTGTATACGATTATCCAATAAGGATAAAGAATACTATGGTGAGTTAAGAGGATGGTGGAAGATGAAATCTTATATGGATTTAAGTAAGGATGAGTTGGAACAGCTTTATGCACAACTTGTGCAGGAATATAAAGAGGCAAAGGAGAAGGACTTAAAGCTGGATATGTCCAGAGGAAAGCCGGCAGCTTCTCAGCTGGATATGCAGATGGATTTGATGGATACTTTGGATTCTGCTGCAGATTATAAGACAGAGGATGGAACAGACTGCAGAAACTACGGTATTCTGGATGGAATTCCAGAGGCAAAAAAGCTGATGGCTGATATGATGGGTGTGGAAAATCCTGACAATGTGGTGGTATGTGGAAATGCCAGTCTGACGATTATGTATGATACCGTTTCACGTTGTATGACGCATGGTGTTCTGGGTAGTACTCCCTGGAGCAAGCTGGAAAAAATAAAGTTTTTATGTCCTGTACCGGGATACGACAGGCATTTTGCCATTACACAGCATTTTGGAATCGAAATGATAACTGTTCCTATGACACCGGAAGGACCGGATATGGATATGGTAGAGCAGTTGGCAGGCAGTGATGAGGCAGTGAAGGGAATTTGGTGCGTTCCAAAGTATTCTAATCCACAGGGATATTCCTATTCTGATGAAACGGTAAGGCGATTTGCCGGAATGAAGACAGCAGCGAAGGATTTCCGAATTTTTTGGGATAATGCCTATGTGATTCATCATCTGTATGAAGATGAGCAGGCAGGCTTATTGGATATTTTAGGTGAGTGTGAGAAAGCAGGCAATCCTGATCGGGTTTTTGAATTTGCTTCTACCTCTAAAGTAAGCTTTCCAGGAGGCGGAATTGCTGCCATCGCTTCATCTAAGGCTAATCTGGATGAGATGAGAAAAAGTCTTACGATTCAGACAATCGGTCATGACAAAATTAATCAGCTTCGTCATGTCAGATATTTTAAGGATGTAGAGGGAATGACAGAGCATATGCGTAAGCATGCTGAAATTATGCGTCCTAAGTTTGAGGCAGTTCTAAAGGTATTGGAAGAAGAATTGGGAGGCGTGGGAATTGCACAGTGGACTCAGCCCAAGGGAGGATACTTTATTTCCTTTGAAGCGATGGAAGGATGTGCAAAGAAGATTGTGGCCAAGTGTAAAGAGGCAGGAGTTGTATTGACAGGAGCTGGTGCTACCTTCCCCTATGGGTTGGATCCAAAGGATACCAATATTCGTTTGGCACCTACACTGCCTACCCCAGAAGAACTGGCAGCAGCTACCGATCTTTTTGTTCTCTGTGTGAAGCTGGTAAGTGTAGAGAAGCTGCTGGGTAAGAATCAGTAAAGACTGTTCTGGAAGTAATGAGGTATGGTGATGGGAGAAGAATTTAAAAGATTGGACAGAGAGTTGGTATACAAAGGAACAGTTGTAGATTTTTATAAGGATACAGTACAGACTCCTGCCGGTCATATTGTTAAATGGGATTTTATCGGACATAGGGGGGCTGCTGCTGTAGTACCAGTGAGAGAAGATGGAAAACTGCTGATGGTACGCCAGTACCGGAATGCACTGGATCGATATACCTTAGAGATACCGGCAGGTGGGTTAAATGATGAAGGTACTGAGCCGACTAAACTGGCAGCAGCCAGAGAGCTGGAGGAAGAAACTGGTTATCGTTCTGAAGACTTAGAGCTGCTGCTTACCCTCCGTACCACAGTAGCTTTCTGTAATGAAAAAATAGACATCTATCTGGCTACAAACTTAACTAGAAGTCAGCAGAATCTGGATGAGGATGAATTTATCCATGTGGAGGCCTATGAACTAAAGGAACTGATTTCTATGATTTTAGAAGGTGTGATAGAAGATTCCAAGACAATTGCTGCCATTCTGGCCTATAAGGAAAAATATTTGTCCGTTTAGTGTATGTATTTCTCCTTCCGTACATACATTGTATCAAGGCAGTGGTTATGGAAGATAGCAGCTGCCCCACAAGTGTATGGCGGCAGGAGAGAAAAATGGATAGAATGCAAGGAACATACAGCCGGCATGTGAGCTGGCTGTATCTTTTTTTAGGGGGATTTTTAGCAGGTATCTTTGCAGTAAATATGTGGGGAGACTTTTTTCTGGGGGGAACAGACCTATTAAGTGTACCATCTCTGGGACGGCTGCGCTATCTGGAGGTAGACAGCAATGCTTTTCTTCTCTATGTATTAAAGGAAAGGTTGGGGATGGTACTACTTTTATGTTTGCTGGCTACTACCTATATGGGTATTTTAGTTGTTTCCGGGTATGCCTGCTGGATAGGGATGATAGCAGGGATTTTTCTGTCAACAGCTTCTATACGATATGGTTTGAAAGGGATTCTTTTAGTTTTGGTAGGAGTGCTGCCACAGTATCTGTTATTGGTTCCTGCCTGTATTATGCTGATGAACTGGTGTTACCGTCTGTGTACTGCCCTTTATTTTCCACATCAATCAGGAGAGCTGGTCTATGGGGGAGGAAGGAGGTATCTGCTGAGAAGACTGCCCAGGTTATGTCTGATTTTGGTGATTATTCTAATCAGCAGTGTATTGGAAAGCTATATCAATCCTATATTATTAACTTATTTTCTGAAAATTTTTTAACCGAATCAATTTTTTCCTGTCAAGAAAAAATACTTGACACCTTATGGGGAGTATAGTATGATGGCAAAGGTGCTAAAAGCTGAATTGGCTTCGGCATTAGGGAGACTGACAGATGGAAAAAATCGTAGAACAGGGTTTATTGTATGATTTTTATGGAGAATTATTGACGGAGCATCAGAGAAGAATTTATGAGGATGCCGTCTGTCATAATTTATCTCTCGCTGAAATTGCAGAAGAAGTAGGGATTAGCCGGCAGGGAGTCCATGATTTGATTAAAAGGTGTGACCATACGCTAAAGAGCTATGAAGAACGTCTGCATTTGATTCAGCGGTTTCACCAGGTCAGGCAGAAGGTTCAAAGTATCAACGATTTGACAGAGGATACACAGATGAAGCCGGAGCTTCTCAGGGAGCAGATTAGG
Organism: Lachnospiraceae bacterium; assembly: GCA_017532145.1. Taxonomy (GTDB): domain Bacteria; phylum Bacillota; class Clostridia; order Lachnospirales; family Lachnospiraceae; genus Kineothrix. The sequence goes on from JAFXJR010000068.1 coordinate 83,473, forward strand.
CGACTGTCAGGAGAGATTTTGGAAGCTTTATAACAGAGTTCAGGGGATGAGAGGTTGCTGTATGGCATTTGAAAGCTTGACAGACAAGCTGCAAAATATATTTAAAAACTTAAAGAGTAAAGGCCGTCTGACAGAGGAGGATGTAAAGGTCGCTCTGAAGGAAGTAAAAATGGCACTGCTGGAAGCAGACGTAAACTTTAAGGTAGTAAAGCTGTTTATGAAGGCGGTGGAGGAGCGGGCTATTGGTGCTGATGTGATGAACGGTCTGAATCCTGGTCAGATGGTAATCAAGATTGTCAATGAAGAGATGGTTTCCCTGATGGGGTCAGAGACCACTGAGCTTCAGTTACAGCCTGGAAAATCCATGACAGTGATTATGATGAGTGGTTTACAGGGTTCCGGTAAGACAACCACAACGGCAAAGATTGCTGGAAAGTATGTACTAAAAGGAAAAAAGCCTCTGCTGGTAGCTTGTGATGTCTATCGTCCTGCAGCAATTAAGCAGCTTCAGGTCAATGGAGAAAAACAGGGAGTAGACGTGTTTTCCATGGGGGACAACCACAGTCCCGTAGATATTGCCAAGGCGGCTATAGAGCATGCACAGAAAAATGGTCATAATCTGGTGATTTTAGATACAGCAGGTCGCCTTCATATTGATGAGGACATGATGGCAGAGCTGGAGGAAATCAAACGGAATGTGGAGATTCACCAGACCATCCTTGTGGTGGATGCGATGACAGGACAGGATGCAGTCAATGTGGCCAAAGAATTTGATGCAAGGCTGAATGTGGATGGAGTTATTCTGTCAAAGATGGATGGAGATACCCGAGGAGGTGCTGCACTTTCTGTCAAGGCAGTCACTGGCATTCCTATTCTTTATGTGGGTATGGGAGAAAAGCTGAGCGACCTGGAGCAGTTTTATCCTGACCGAATGGCTAACCGTATTCTGGGAATGGGTGACGTACTTACTTTAATTGATAAGGTTCAGGCCAGCCTGGATATGGACGAAGGAACAGAAAAAGAGATGGCTTCCCGTATGAAAAAAGGGAAGTTCGACTTTAATGACTATCTGGAAAGTATGAAGCAGATGAAGAAGATGGGAGGTATCTCCAGTATTCTTGGTATGTTGCCCAATATGGGTAAGCAGATGGCTGATATTGAGTCCATGGTGGATGAAAAGCAGCTGGCACGGATGGAAGCCATTGTATTGAGTATGACACCGGAGGAAAGGGCAAACCCAAAGCTTTTAAACTTAAGCAGAAAGAGTCGTATTGCTCGGGGAGCAGGTGTGGATATATCCATGGTAAATCGATTTGTAAAGCAGTTTGAACAGTCCCAGAAAATGATGAAGCAGCTGCCCAATATGATGGGAGGCAGAAAGGGTAGGGGACTTTTTGGCGGAGGAATGAAGCTTCCTTTTTCCTAAATTGGCAGGATGGAACTAGAAATATAGTTTGATTTTTCGTAACGATTCAGTCGGTCTGCACACTTGCTGTGCTGACCGTATGAAAACGTAGTGATAATGAGCAAAAATCCCATCGCCATCGGTGATTTTCATGGATTTTTGCATAGTAACTGTGAGGATACTGAACAGTTACGATTTTTCAATATATTTCTATTCTATATAGATAAAGAAAAGAACAATGAGCAATATGCGGAGGTGAAAGAGATGGCAGTAAAAATCAGATTAAGAAGAATGGGTCAGAAGAAAGCTCCTTTCTATAGAATTATTGTAGCAGATTCCAGATCCCCCAGAGATGGAAGATTTATTGAGGAGATTGGTACCTACGATCCAACTACAGATCCCAGTACCTTTAAGGTAAATGAAGAGTTGGCAAAGAAGTGGTTAGCAAATGGTGCACAGCCCACAGATGTAGTAAACAAGATTTTTAAATTAGCAGGAATTACAAAATAAGACAGCCTGTTCGCTTTTGGAGGTGAACTATGAAAGAATTAGTTGAAGTGATTGCAAAAGCACTGGTTGACAACCCGGAGGAGGTTGTGGTGACAGAGAAAGCTGATGGGAAAAATATAACCATTGAGCTTCATGTTGCCCAGTCTGACATGGGTAAGGTAATTGGTAAGCAGGGAAGGATTGCAAAGGCTATCCGCTCTGTGGTGAAAGCAGCATCCTCCAAAGATAATCTTAGAGTGGATGTAGAAATTGTGTAATAGCAGGATGCAAAAAGATGGGGCTGTCGCAAAATGAAATTTCATCACAATATATGGTATAATTTTCTTTAAATCAATGCTGTATGTTGTAGAAAATTTTTATTTTGCGACAGCCCCATCATCTTATCCAATAATGTTTTATATCCCCTGCTTTAGCTGTGGAGAATATCAACATTAGGAATGAACGAGGATGAAAGCCATATGGAAGACAGATTAAGAATCGGAGTGATAGCCTCCACACATGGAATACGGGGAGAGGTAAAAGTATTTCCTACCACAGATACCGCCCGTTTTAAAAAAATAAAACAGGTAATTCTGTCTACAGAAAAGGAAGACAGAGCTTTAGAAGTGGAAGAAGTAAAATTTTTTAAAAAATTGGTAATTTTGAAATTTAAGGGAATTGATGATATCAATGAGATAGAGCAATATAAGGGTAAGGAACTGTATGTAGCAAGGGAGAATGCCCAACGGCTGAGAAAGAATGAATATTATATTGCAGACTTATTGGGAATGGAAGTAATCGAGGATACCGGACGGAGATTAGGGATTCTTAAGGATGTCCTGGAAACAGGGGCAAATGATGTTTATGTGGTAGCCATGGAAAATCAAAGAGAACTGCTGATTCCGGCCATTCAGCAATGTATTATTCAGGTGGATGTGGAAGCTGGGAGCATGGAGGTCCATCTGTTGGAGGGACTGTTAGAAGAATGAATTTTCATGTAATGACTCTTTTTCCTGAAATGATAGAGCAGGCGCTGCAGACCAGTATTCTGGGCAGAGCAATTAAAAATGGCTGTATCGGAGTAAAAGCAGTCAATATCAGAGAGTATACGAAAGATAAGCATAAGAAGGTGGATGATTACCCTTATGGAGGCGGTGCAGGTATGCTGATTCAGGCACAGCCAGTCTACGATTGCTTTCAGGCAGTCAGAGCTGATGTGGAACAACGAAAAGGAAAGGCCGTGGCAGACCGTCTTAGAGTCGTCTATTTAACGCCGCAGGGACAATGTTTTCATCAGGCACTGGCAGGTAAGCTGGCAGAAGAAGAGGAATTGGTGTTTCTCTGTGGACATTATGAGGGAGTAGACGAAAGGGTTTTGGAAGAAATTGTTACCGACTATCTGTCTATTGGAGACTATGTCCTTACTGGCGGAGAGTTACCTGCATTAGTAATTATGGATGCAGTAGCAAGACTGGTTCCCGGAGTGCTGCATAATGAGGTATCTGCTGACTTGGAAACCTTCCATGATGATTTGCTGGAATATCCTCAATATTCCAGACCGGTGGAATGGCATGGAAAACGGGTTCCGGAAGTACTATTATCAGGAGACCATAAAAAAGTGGATGAGTGGAGACGGGAACAATCCAGAGAGAGAACAAAGTGCTTGCGTCCTGACTTATATGAAAAATATCAAAGAAGGCAGGAGGTAATCCATAGTCTTCTGAAAAAAAATAAAGCCTTGTATATTGATATGACAGAAGCTTTGCAGAGAGGTCGGGAAGAACTGATTTATGCAGAAGATGATGGGGTAATTGTGGGAGACAGGCAGACTGGAATCTGTAGGCTGGCAGCCTTTTCAGAAAAGGCCGCAGTGAAGCTGGTAAAACGGGCTGCAGCAGAATCCAAGTTTAACCAATATGTGCTGCACCAGCCATCCCTTCTCGTCCCATTAGAAGAAATGTATCAGGTAGAAGGCTGTACTCCATTCAGGCAGGCAGTCTATAATAGTCGGATAGCTCCTACTATTAAAAAAAGAATAGAAATCAGAAGCTTGACACCAGTATATCAACAGGAAATTCTCCAACATTCTTCAGCAGTATCAGAGTCATGTATCAAGGAGCAGCTGGAAAAAGGCCGCCTGTTTGGTGCTTTTGTGGAGGAAAATCTGGCAGGCTTTGCCGGGTTACATCAGGGCGGAGGTTTGGGACTGTTATATGTAGATAAGTCCTATAGGGGACAAGGGATAGGTAGGACAATGCTTTCCTATCTTATTGGTCAGCAGCTGTCTGAAGGTTTGACCCCCTATGCTGTGGCAGCAGAAAGTCAGGCTGCTCTTGCTCTGTTTCGTCAATTGGGAATGAAGCTTGGTAAGGAATCAGTCTATTGGGTTAAGAGATAGAGGGGAAAGGCTTGTTAAAACGGATAAACGGGAGCAAAATAGCGGGGAAAATTTGCTTGATTTGATGAAATGAATTTCCTTGTCTTTTATAGGATTTTTAGATATACTAAGGAAAACAGATTAATTGCAAAAGGAGAAGGAATATTCGAATGAATAAAAAAAGTACTGAAGAACTGATAAGGAACTGGTCAATTAAAAAGAAATTACTGGTATCTCATGGAAGTATTATTGCTACCACCTTCGTCTTAATTGTGTTTTTGTTAATTGGGATGAAGAGTATTGAAAACAGCTTAAGAAAGCTGTATGAGGGTCCAACGATGAATATCCACTACAGTGCAGAGCTGTATTATCCTCAGCTGGATATTCAGCGGGCGGTAAACCGTGTTATGGCAGAGGGAATTGAAAACTTGGATACTATGTATCCTCAGCTGGAAAATACCGTCAATAAAAATATGGAGATTATAGAAGAATCCTATGCCCTTTTGTATGAAACCTTATTGACTCAAGAGAATAAGGACAGGCTGACACTGATTAATAGCAAGCTGCAAAATGAAATTGCCAGTTATAGAACAGAGGTAATGCGTTTGTTAAAGCAGGGAGATTTTACCGGTGCCAGAGAATACAATAATACCTATTACAAACCAGCTGTAGATGAAGTAAAGGGAATGATTGAAGAACTGGAAGCATCGGTTATGGAAACGGCTGCCAATTATGAAAAAAATTCAGAGACTACAGCCCTGATTCTTATTATTGCAGGTCTGATTCTATTGATTTTGGTAACATGGGCGGCAATTACCATTGCCTTAAGAGTAACCGATGGAATTACTGCTCCCATTAAGCAGATTGAAGATGTGGCGAAGATGATGCGAGTAGGTAATCTATCGGCTTCCCAACAGATTACCTATCAGTCAAAGGACGAGTTGGGAACATTGGCACAGACCATGCGTGAAACTCTGGAAATTCTGGATAGCTATGTAAAAGAAATATCCGGAGAGCTGTCGGAGATGGCCAAGGGAGATTTAACAAAGAACTATAATGAAATTACGGATTTTCTGGGAGATTTTGCAAGTATTAAGCAATCCTTCGGTTTGATTTTAAAGGAATTTAATGAAACCTTATCCCGGATTAAGGCTACTTCTGCCCAGGTGGATAGTGATTCGGATGAGATTGCTCATACAGCCAATGAATTGTCAGATGGAAATGGAGAACAGGCCAGTGCTATGGAGCAGCTAACGGCTACCATCAATTCGGTTAGTCAGATGGCAGCAGACAGTGCAAAACAGGCAGAGACAGCCTATGATAATACGTTGAAATCTGTACAGGTGGCAGAGGATGAAAGAAAGCAGATGAAGGAGCTGCAGGCAGAAATGCAGCGAATTAAAGAGATTTCAGGAGAGATTGAGGCGATTATCACTACCATTGAGGAAATTGCTTCTCAGACCGGTCTGCTTGCTCTTAATGCTTCTATTGAGGCGGCCAGAGCCGGAGAAGCAGGCAAAGGCTTTACTGTAGTAGCAGACCAGATTGGAAAATTGGCTACAGACAGTGCCCAGGCAGTGGTAAATACCAAGGCTTTGATTGATAAAACGGTAGAAGAAATTGATAAGGGAAATAAAATTACAGAGAGAACGGCAGTGGCATTTGAAGATATTATTACGGAAATGCAGGGCTTTGCAGCCGTAGTAAAGGAAGTTAATGAAAATGCAGGCAATCAGGCAATGGCTTTAACCCAGGTAGAGGCAGGAATAGAGCAGATTGCTTCTGTAACTCAACAGAATGCAGCTGCTTCCCAGCAATGTTCTGCCATCAGTATGGAGCTGGCAGCAAGGGCAAGTGAACTGGATGATTTGATTAACCAGTTTAAGCTGTATAAATCCTAAGAAGTAAAAACACTTGCAATTTGGCTCTCCTTGTGCTAAAGTATTCATGTTGCAAAAAACGGGATGGTCCTCTGTTACCCTAGAGCGTATTAAGAACATCTGCATAACAAGGAGGCACATATGAACGAACTGATTAAAGAAATTGAAGCCGGACAGTTGAAAGAATCTGTACCCGAATTCAGAGTGGGTGATACTGTAAAGGTGTATGGTAAGATTAAGGAAGGAAATCGTGAAAGAATCCAGGTTTTTGAAGGAACTGTTTTGAAGAAGCAGGGCGGAAGCAACAGAGCAACCTTTACTGTAAGAAAGACATCCAATGGTATCGGTGTAGAGAAGACCTGGCCGCTGCACTCTCCCAATGTGGAAAAGGTAGAGGTGGTAAGAAGAGGTAAAGTAAGAAGAGCGAAGCTGAACTACTTAAGAAGTCGTGTAGGTAAGAAGGCTAAGGTAAAAGAATTAGTAAAATAAGAGTAAAAGAAAAGGGCAATTACTGGTGTAATTGCTCTTTATTATTAATTGTAGTATACTGTAACTGTTTCATCAGATAGAATACACAGTCAATGAGAAGGCATATGGGCAGAAGAAAAAAAGGATTAAGCTTTTATGAAAAAAAGAAGAAATTGAGTACACACACCATAAAAGAGATACTGGGTATGGCGTTTGCTACATTTGCAGCAGTATTTCTAGCTATATTTCTGGTTTATAGTGTGGGTATACGAACCAGTGTGATTGGAGTATCCATGGAGCCAACGCTAAGCAGTGGGCAGAGAATATTGATTAATCGGATTTTTTACACAATTTCACCTCCTGAAAGAGGAGATATTATCGTCTTTAAGCCGGAGGGCAGTCAAAGTTCGCATTATTATGTAAAACGAGTAGTGGCCGTACCGGGAGAAACAGTACAAATCATGAATGGAAGGCTCTATGTAGATGGTATTCCTGAAGAGGATCAGGTCTATGACAAGATGGAAGAGGCCGGAATTGCAGAAAATGAAATTCTTTTAGGAAATAATGAGTATTTTGTACTGGGAGATAATCGCAACAGCAGCGAAGACAGCCGTTCAGCTAATATTGGTCCTGTCAGGAGAGAAAACATATATGGAAAAGCCTGGTTTCATCTAGGCAACAGTGATACCGTGGCAGGATGGATAGAATAATGACAAACAGTAAGATGGAGTGAGACGTTCTGTTTTGAAAAGAAAGGTGAGGAAAAAGGATGAATTATCAATGGTATCCCGGACATATGACGAAGGCAAAGAGAATGATGCAGGAAAATATAAAGCTGATTGATTTGGTTATCGAGCTGGTAGACAGCAGAATACCGCTCAGCAGTCGTAACCCGGATATTGATGCACTTTCTCAGCATAAGTCCAGAGTGATTTTGTTGAATAAGGCAGATTTGGCAGATGCCGGATTGAACAGAAAGTGGACAGAATATTTTAAGCAGAAAGGGTTTTATGTACTGGAAATCAATGCCAGAAATGGAACGGGAATGAAGGGGATTCAAAGTGTAGTACAGGAGGCATGTAAAGAAAAACTGGAGAGAAACCGCAAGAGAGGAATAATCAACCGTCCGGTGAGGGCTATGGTGGTAGGGATTCCCAATGTGGGAAAGTCTACCTTTATTAATTCCTTTGCCGGTAGGGCCTGTACAAAAACCGGAAATAAGCCGGGAGTGACAAAGGGAAAACAGTGGATTCGACTGAATAAGGAGTTGGAGCTGCTGGATACTCCCGGTATCCTCTGGCCTAAGTTTGAGGATCAAAGTATTGGAAGGAAGCTGGCCTTTATTGGCTCGATGAATGATGAGATTCTACTGGTGGATGAACTGGCTTTAGAGTTAATAAAATTCTTGCAGCTCCATTATCCGGGTGTATTGGAAAAACGTTATGGTTTGGAAGAAGATGGAGAAGCTTCTCAGGAAAGCTTACCTTTATTGGAAAAAATATGTGTCAGCAGACATTGCTATAAAAAAGGACAGGAGCCTGATGTAGAGAGGGCAGCAGCTATGGTCATTGAGGATTTCAGAAGTGGAAGACTGGGTAGGATTACTTTAGAATTTCCAGAAGAAACAAAAGATAAGGAGTAGAGATGTGATGAAAAAGATTTTAAAAGAGGTATTAAGTACTAGCCTGTATCTATTGGTAGTCCTCTGTACTACCTATCTGATTATTCATTTTGTAGGGCAGCGAACCCAGGTAGTAGGTAGCTCCATGGAAAGTACACTGAGTGATGGAGACAATCTGATTGTGGATAAG
>JAFXJR010000069.1 GCA_017532145.1 Lachnospiraceae bacterium
AAAAGCCTGACCTGGGTGTACGCTATTGTAGGTGCAGCAGCTTTATTGGTTGTGTTGATTTTGGGTTCTGTTACCTATGGGTCAAAAATTTCTTATTCTATAGGAGGTATTACCTTTCAGCCTTCAGAATTTGTTAAAATTCTGTTTGTATTTTTTGTTGCTGGTGCTTTGTCTAAGGCGGTATCTTTACAGAAGGTGCTAGTTACTGCAATAGTAGCAGGTATCCATGTGATTATTCTGGTGGTTTCCAAGGATTTAGGCAGCGCCCTGATTTTCTTTGTGGTCTATGTGATGATGGTCTTTGTAGCAACCAAAAATCCTCTCTATCTGTTAGCAGGTGGAGTAGGGGGGAGCTGTGCTGCTTTAGCAGCCTATCAGCTGTTCAGTCATGTGCAGGTACGTTTTTTGGCCTGGAGGAATCCATGGAGTGCTATAGATTCTGCAGGTTATCAGATTACCCAGTCCCTCTTTGCTATCAGTAGCGGAGGCTGGTTTGGTCTGGGCTTATTCCAAGGAACTCCAGAATCCATCCCTTTTGTAGAAGCAGACTTTATCTTTTCCGCTATTGCTGAGGAGTTGGGTATCGTATTTGCCATGTGTGTAATCATGGTCTGTTTAAGTTCTTTTTTGATGTTTGTGGAGATTTCTTTGCAGCTGGAGGACCGTTTCTATCGGTTAATTGCCTTTGGTCTTTCTGTTACTTATATTTTTCAGGTTTTTTTAACGATAGGAGGTGGAAGCAAATTTATTCCGCTAACAGGAGTGACTCTACCTCTTGTCAGCTACGGAGGAAGTTCTGTATTAACTACTTTAATTATGTTTTCTATTGTAGAAGGCTTATGCATGGTAAAGCGGGACGAAGATAGGGCAGCTGAATGGAAGGAAAGACAGGCGCAGCTGGAAGAAAGGCAAAAGGAATTGGAGAGTGTAGCTGATGGGGAAGAAGTGGAAGAAGAATAAAGCAGGCAACAGCCATAAGAAAGAAAGCAGCCTGCCGATTATCACGGTAGCGGGCATGTTTGTAGCTGTTTTTCTTGGAATGATGGTATATATCTGCCATTATTCCATGACACACAGGCAGGAATTGATTAATAATAGCTATAATGGAAGGCAGCAGATGCTGATTGCCAAAAATATTCGGGGAACTATCTACTCCAGAAAGGGAGAAGTATTAGCAGAGACCGTGACGGATGAGGAGGGAACCGAGCATAGAGAATATCCCTACCGTAATCTTTTTGCTCATGGGGTGGGATATGCTTCTAATGGAAGAGCGGGAGTGGAAGCCATTAGTAACTATTATCTGATTCACTCAAATGCCCCTCTGTCACAAAAGGCTGCCAATGATATGGCAGGTGAAAAATATCAGGGTGACAGTGTGTATACAACCTTTGATGTGGAATTACAGCAAGTGGCTTCTCAGGCATTGGGCGTATATCGGGGAGCGATTATCGTTTCGGAACCAGCTACCGGAAAAATTCTGGCCATGGTTTCCAAGCCGGATTTTGATCCTAATCAGATTGCAGAAATTTGGCCTGATATGATAAACGATCAGGAGACGGGAACCTTACTGAATCGGGTGACTCAAGGACTCTATCCTCCTGGCTCTACCTTTAAAATAATTACTGCATTAGAGTATATCCGGGAAAATTCCGATACCTGGCAAAGCTACAGCTATCAGTGTAATGGAAGATTTATTGATGGCACAGACAGAATTAACTGTTATCATGGACAGAATCATGGACAGGAGGATTTAAAAAAGTCCTTTGCCAAATCCTGTAATTCCTCCTTTGCCAATATAGGGCTTAAGCTGGACAGGTCAACATTTAAAAATACTCTTGAAGGTTTGCTGTTTAACCGGGAGCTTTCGATTAGTATGACTTCAGGTAAAAGCCGTATAGAGGTTACAGCAGATTCCTCCAATGCAGAAATGATGCAGGCTGCCATTGGACAGGGAGCAACAGGTATGACCCCTTTGCATTTAAATATGATTACTAATGCCATTGCCAATCAGGGAACTGCTATGGAACCTTATGTGGTAGACCGGGTGGAAAATAATGTAGGAACCGTAATTAAGCAGTACACACCTAGTGCTTATAAAAAGATGATGTCTGAGACAGAAGCCAATATTTTAAAGGAACTGATGCAGGGAGTGGTGGAGAGTGGAACGGCAACTCGTTTAAAGGGACTATCCTATTCTGCTGCCGGAAAAACCGGTTCTGCAGAATATAATAATGTAAAGGAGGATTCCCACGCCTGGTTTACCGGTTTTGCTCCAGTGGAAGAGCCTCAGATTAGTGTGACAATTATTATAGAAGGTGCAGGCTCTGGCGGAGACTATGCAGTACCTATTGCCAAACGAATCTTTGATGCTTATTTTGATTAACAATATTTTATGCCAAACAGATGAGAGATACCTTCCGGCAAAGCTACAAAAGAAAAGAATCCACAAACAGACTGATTCTGCTTGTGGATTCTTCTTGCATTCCATCTGAGCTTCTCTTAAAAGATAGCTTCTATCTCCAGGCTGGGTTCACTGGCTAAATCAATAAGATATCCATCCTCTGTTCGGAGCATAGGACGGGAAAGGTACTTCTGGTTAATCAGAATAATGTCTGCTACCCGGTCATCGTTCAGTCTCACCTTTCGTCCCATCTGTGTACTGGCAATATGGGAGAGGATGGGGCGCAGAAGGGTTTCATCATAGGTGATAAAGCCCGCTTTTTCAAAATTGGCAATCATTTTAAACTGATGCATCGTTCCTCTGTAGATACGGGCAGAGGTCATGGCTTCATAGGAATCGATAATAGCAATGTATTTAGCAAAACGATCAATTTTATCTCCATGCAGAGCAGAGGGATAGCCAGAGCCATCATAACGTTCATGATGCATTAGAGCTGCATTAGTAATATGCTTATCCAGCTTTAGTGGCTCCAATAGACGGAAGCCTAAGATGGTATGTGCTTTAATATGATTAAATTCAGCCTCAGTCAGCTTGTCGGTTTTCCAGATTAGTTCATCCGGCAGTTTTAGCTTTCCGATATCGTATAAGAATCCACATTGAATAAGCAGTTGTGTATCCTCCGAGCTTAAATTCAGCCATTTGGCAAAAACACCTGCAATCAGAGCGGAGTTAAAGCAGTGAGCATGGGTCAGATCGTCTTCACTGGGAAGCATATTGTAAAGATAATCCAGTAAGGTGTCTCCATTGGGAACACGAGCAATAATGGAATGATAAAGCTCCATCAGTCGCTCCAATGTAAAAGGAGAACCGTTGAGAATATATCCCATCATCAGAGATTTATAGGACGAGAGACATTCTTGGTAAACAAATTCAAAGGTTCTGAAACCGTCACTGAGACGAACCTTTTCAAAATGAGTAGTGGCATAGTCAGCCGGCTCCATAATTGTGGCACACATGATGGAGTAGTTGGACATTTTCTTTATGTGCGCCTCTGTCAGCACAGTACGGGCAGGAATCAGAAGCTCATTTTGGTGGGTATGTACATCCTCTCCCAGCTCCATGCCCGGCTTTAGTGCAATAGTGGCATATTTCCTCATAGGAATTATCCTCTCTTTCTGATTGTATGATATTATCTCCAGTATAAGTTATCCTTTGTCAAAGTTCAATATTTTTCCCCAAAATTTGCAGAACAAATTCTATTTGGAAAGCTGGAAAAGTATGCTATAATACACATAGACAGAAATAAGGGATAAGGATGGAAGAAAAGGGTAGCATGAAGTTTGATAAGGGTCTCTATGTGGGAAAGGGTATTAAACATCCAAATATGGTAAAATGGAAGCTGCGCTGTAATGCAGGACAGTTTAGAGTATATGTAATCGCACTGGCAGAGGGCAGGGATCAGCTGGAGATTTATCACAGTGCTTTTCTGCAGCAAAAGTATTACAGAAAGCATCCTCCCCATATTATCGGACTGGCCGCCAGCTATAAAGAGGCGGTGGGGATTGTGATAGAAATAGTGGAAGAGGCATTACAGAAGCAGGGCAGCCTGGATTTGAAACAATATTTACGTTCAAAATATGGTTAAGGGGTGGATATGCTGCACATATTAATAGTGATTCTAAAAATAATAGGTATTTTACTGGTAGTTCTTTTGGGGATTATCCTGTTTTTACTGCTGGCAGTCTTATTTTTACCCATCTGTTATAAGATGCAGGTAGCAGGCAGATTGGAGGAAGAAAAGGAACTGCAGGCAGAGTTAAAAGTAGCCTGGTTGCTCTTTCGTCTAAAAGGTCTCTTTTCCTTAGCAGAAAGGCGGTTTCATTTACGAGTTTGTCTGCTTGGGCTTCCCCTCTATGATTCAGACAAGAAGGGGAAGGAGAAAAAGGAGGACAGCCTGGCAGAAGCAGAAAATACCCAAGGGGCAGAGGAGACACAGCCGATTCCGGATGGAAATGGGCAGGAAGTGGCTGAGGAAGACAGTCCGCCGGGACAACAGGATGAAAATGAGCAGGAATCGACGAATGAAGATAGCCAGTCTTCAGAAGCGGAGCCGGACAATCCTTCTGAAACAGAAAATTCTGAAACAGAAAATTCTGAAACAGAAAACGAGGAGGAAGCTCCGGAAAATGCAAAAAAAGTCGGATTAAAAGAAAAACTGATTAATCTCCGTCAAAAAATACAGTACACAATAGAGAAAATCTGTGATAAAATAAAGAAGATTTTGGAAGATATACGATATTATATAGCCGTCATCCGTAGCGATACCTTCCGGGCTTCTTTTGCCGCTGCTAAGAAGGAGCTATTCAGGATTTTACGGATGATACGCCCTAAGAAATGGCAGTTTTTACTGACAGCAGGTATGGGAGATCCGGCTTCCACAGGACAGGTTATGGCAGTCTATGGTATGCTTTATCCATGGATTGGCAATCATGTGGAGCTGACATCGGATTTTGAGCGAAAGGTGATAACAGTGGAAGGCTACATTAAGGGCAGGATTACCGTAGTGGTTTTGGTAGTGGCAGCACTGAAACTGATAATCAATAAGAATATCAGAAGGTTAATCAAGCTGTTAAAGAAGGAGGAAGTATTAGATGGCAGACAATAATTTTTCAGGAGTAATGGAATCCCTGATGAATGGTATGAATGGTGTATTGTCCACCAAGACCGTGGTGGGAGAGGCAACTCAAGTAGGAGATACAATTATCCTGCCATTAGTGGATGTAAGCTTTGGTATGGGAGCAGGGGCCAGCATCACTGATAATGTAAAAAGCGGAGGAGCAGGAGGCTTTACGGGAAAGATGTCCCCCAGTGCCGTCTTGGTGATTAAAAATGGCACCACTAAGCTGGTCAATGTGAAAAATCAGGATACGGTTACTAAGATTCTGGATATGATTCCTGATTTAGTAGATAAATTTACCAATTCTGCTGAAAAGGAAAATAAGGCAGCCATGCCGGACGATGAAACCGTGGTAGATATTGCTTTTCCAGAAGAAGAAAAATAAGAACTATAACAAGTATTTATTTCCAGGTAACTGCATAAGATAAAATAAAGGCATAAGTGGAGATATGATAGCATGAAAAAAATGATAGGATTTGTAGCTTTTTGGATTGCAGTAGGCATGTTGCTTATGCTTTTTTTTACCAGCAGATTTCTTGGCCTGTTAATTTGTGGTCTACTGCTGCTGATAGGCTATAATTTTTATTATTGTGACTGATGGCTGATGGTGGAAAGAATGGAGCATGACTGAAAGATGAGAGATGCAGAAGAGATACTGCAGGATGGATGCGAGGAGGAACTGAAGGAGCTAAAAGTCTGGCTGTTTAAGGAAAACATTCGTATGAGGGAGCTGCGCAATGAGCTGGAGGAAGTACAGAGTCTTCTGGAAAAGGAAAGAAAACAGTTCCATGATGAGATGGCAAAGCTAACCCGGCGTATAGAAATGGATCGAAAACGGCTGGTACAGGAGAATCGTTTTTTTGAACAAAAGATGAAAATCCTTCAGAGTGGATTTGAAAAGCTGGATGAAGACAGACGTAAATTTCAGCGGGAAAAGGACAAGTTTCTGACAAGAAAGGAGAGCAGTGGGGAAGGGCATATCTTTTTTCATCGACCAGAACTGACTACTCTGCTGTTTCGTGGTGTCAATAGCTTTCTGGCATTAAAAAAACGTTACAGGGATTTGGTAAAAATGTATCATCCGGACAATGTAGCTGGAGATCAGGAGATGGTGCAGATGATTAACAGAGAGTATGAACGGTTAAAGAAAAAGTATGAAAAAACTTCCTGACATTTGAAAAATTTGAAAAAGGACGACAAAAAAACAGCTTATCCAGCTGTTTTTTAGCTTATACCCTATGTCCTCTATGTCTTTTTGACTTTTTTGTAGAACAATGGAATGAAATGGAAATCATGAAGAAGTTACTAAGCTCTGTCAACTTTTCCGGATTTCATGCAGCTTGTACAAACATGCATTCTTTTAGCTCCGCCACTCACTTTACACTTCACCTTTTTCACGTTGGAATTCCAGATTCTGTTAGTTCTTCTATGAGAATGGCTGACATTATTACCAAAATGAGCACCCTTACCACAAATATCACATTTAGCCATTTTTGCACCTCCTCAAATTTATATTCGCAACATTTGTATAATATCAGAAAATGGATGAAAATGCAAGTGAAAAATTTATTCACAAAAAAATTTCTTGTTTCTTCATGAAAATACGGTTATAATACATAATATTGATACGTTTGTTTCCCTATCAATTTATATACGAAATAAAAAGGATAAAATATATAAATCTAAAAGCAGGAGGTATGTTATGAAGGCTTTTTCTATGAAATCATCTTCTATGGATACGCACATGGGAAGTATAACGATTGACAGTGAAGTGATTGCCCAGTATGCAGGTTCAGTGGCAATGGAATGCTTTGGTATTGTGGGAATGGCTGGTGTCAACGTAAGGGACGGACTGGTAAAGCTGTTGAAAATGGATGGCATGACGAGAGGAATTAAGGTGATTCTCAATGATCATCATAAGCTGGTTCTGGATTTTCATGTGATTGTCTCCTATGGAGTAAGTATTCTGGCTGTTTCGGATAATCTGATCAGTAATGTAAAATATAAGGTAGAAGAGTTTACTGGTATTGAAATTGAACAAATCAACATCTTCGTAGAAGGTGTAAGAGTGATTGATTAAGGAGGATTTTGTTGTGGTTAAAACAATCGACGCTAAGATGCTTGCTCAAATGTTCCTGGCCGGAGCAAAGAATCTGGAAGCAAAAAAGGAATGGATCAATGAATTGAATGTATTCCCTGTCCCTGATGGAGATACAGGAACGAATATGACATTGACCATTATGGCTGCTGCAAAGGAAGTAGCAGCGATAGAAAATCCGGATATGGTCTCCTTATGCAAGGCAATGTCTTCCGGCTCTCTGCGAGGAGCAAGGGGTAATTCTGGTGTCATTCTTTCACAGTTGTTTAGAGGATTTACAAAGGAGGTAAGGGAGTATGAACAACTAACTTCCTCTATTTTGGCAGCAGCTCTTGAAAAAGCAGTAGAGACGGCTTATAAGGCGGTAATGAAGCCTAAGGAGGGAACGATTCTTACAGTTGCCAGAGGCGGTGCTGAAAAAGCCAGGGAAATGGTCGATCAAGGGGAGGAGGATTTAACCGTTTTCCTAGAAGAGATTATCCGGTATTCGGATGAGGTGCTTGGACAAACACCAGAAATGCTGCCCGTATTAAAGCAGGCTGGTGTAGTAGATTCCGGTGGACAGGGACTTATGGAGATTTTAAAGGGAGCCAGAGATGCCTTTCTTGGAAAGGAGCTGGATCTTACCATTCCTACGGATACTGGTATGTCGGGATTGCGCAAAATGGAGCAGCAGACACAGACTTCTGCCGACATCAGGTTTGGCTACTGCACAGAGTTTATTATTATGCTGTCCAAACCCTTTAATATTAAGCAAGAGATGGATTTTAAGGCTTATCTGGAATCCATTGGAGATTCCATTGTTGTGGTGGCAGATGAAGAAGTGGTCAAGGTACATGTACATACCAATGACCCGGGACTGGCCATCCAAAAGGCATTGAAGTATGGACCTCTTTCCAACTTAAAGATTGACAATATGCGTTTGGAGCATGAAGAAAAGCTGTTCCGAATGGCACCGGAGCAAAAGGAAGAGCCAGCTGACCAGCAGAAGAAGGAAGTAGGCTTTTTGGCAGTAGCAGCAGGTAAGGGTATTCATGAAATCTTCTGTGGGTTGGGCGTAGACTATATGATTGAGGGGGGACAAACGATGAACCCCAGTACAGCAGATATGCTGGACGCGATAGAAAAGGTGAATGCAGATACGATTTTCATTCTGCCAAACAATAAAAATATTATTCTGGCAGCGGAGCAGGCTTCTTATATGGTAAAGGATAAGAAGATTGTTGTGATTCCTACGAAGACTGTACCGCAGGGGATTACTGCCATTATCCATTATGTACCGGATCTTTCTGTGGAGGAAAATGAACGAGCCATGCAGGAGGAAATTAAGGCAGTCAGAACCGGTCAGGTAACTTATGCTGTTCGGGACACGATTATTGATGACAGAGAGATTAAACAGGGAGACTACATGGGAATCGGGGACACAGGTATCCTTGCTAATGGCTCTGATATGGTGCAGGTTACTTTATCCATGATTGAGGAAATGATGGAGGAAGATAAGGAACTGATTGCTATATACTATGGTCGGGAAATCACAGAAGAGGCCGCTGAGGAATTGGGAAAAATGGTAGAGGCCAGGTATCCTGGCTGTGATGTGGAGCTGCAGTTTGGAGGTCAGCCTATTTATTACTATATTGTCTCGGTGGAATAAATAGGAAATAGCTTTCAGGATAAAAAAGGACGGATTTCCGTCCTTTTTTATCCTGAAAAGAGATATAGGTGGAGAGTATGGATGAACAGAGTAGTATTTTGGAGATTAAAGGTATAGGAGAAAAACTGGCAAAGCTGCTTCAAAGACTTGACATCAGGACGGTAGGAGAATTGCTACATTATTATCCTAAGCATTATGAAAATTTTTCTGAACCAGTCAGGATAGACCAGCTTAGTGAGGGACAGCCCTGTGCTATACGGGCTGCCTTATCCGGGAATATTTCTTCTAAAAAGCTGGGCAATCGGACGGTTTTTAACCTAACGGTAGGAGATACTACCGGACAGCTGGCAATGACATATTTTAATACTCCTTATATTAAAAATATGCTAAAAAGAGGAGTCTTTTATATTTTCAGAGGCATACCTCAGCAAAAGAACGGCAGGCTAGTTATGGAGCAGGCCAAGATTTATAAGCCGCAGGAATACGGAAAATTGATGGGAATCCAGCAGCCGGTATATGGGCTGACTGCAGGATTAACCAATTCTATCTTGGCTCGTTCCATTCGACAGGCTTTGGAGCATGTTATTCTGGAAGAGGACTTTTTGCCGGAAGAAATACGAAAACAGTTAGGGCTGATTTCTCACAGACAGGCTTTAGAGGAAATCCATTTTCCACCAAGTCAGGAGAGGATGAGGGAAGCCAGAAGAAGGCTGGTATTTGAGGAATTTTTTTTATTTTTATTGGTGCTGCGCAGATGCAAGGAGCAGAATCAACGTATGGAAAATCGGTATCGAATGGAAGAAGCAGCAGAAACGCAGAGGCTGTTGGAGCAGCTTCCCTATTCCCTCACCAATGCCCAGAAACGAGTATGGAAGGAGATACAGGAAGATTTACAAAGTGATAGGGCAATGAATCGACTGATTCAGGGAGATGTGGGCTCCGGGAAAACGATTTTGGCATTTTTAGCCTTACTCACCTGTGTTGCACATGGTTTTCAGGGAGCCATGATGGCACCTACAGAGGTTTTAGCCAAACAGCATTATGAGGGACTGAAGGAACTGGCAGAAGCCTATGGTCTTCCTTTAGTTCCAGTACTTTTAACAGGCTCTATGACAGCAAAGGAAAAGAGGCTCGCCAACGAAGAAATCCAGACAGGAAGAGCCCATGTGGTGATTGGTACTCATGCCCTGATTCAGGAAAGGGTAGAATATAAAAATCTAGCATTGGTAGTTACGGATGAGCAGCATCGTTTTGGGGTAAGACAAAGAGAGGCTCTGACCGGAAAAGGAGAGAGTGTCCATGTAATGGTAATGAGTGCTACACCTATTCCTCGGACATTGGCGATTATTCTGTATGGGGACTTGGATTTATCGGTAGTAGATGAACTCCCGGGAGGAAGGCTTCCTATAAAAAACTGTGTGGTAGGGACGGATTATCGTGAAAAAGCTTACCGTTTTCTCACTCGTCAGATAGAAGAAGGCCGGCAGGTCTATGTTATCTGTCCTATGGTGGAAGAGGGGGAGCTGGAGGGAGTGGAAAATGTAACCTCTTATACAGAAAAACTGAGGGAAGTTCTGCCATCTAACATTCAAATAGCCTGTCTGCATGGGAAAATGCGGCCGGCAGAGAAAAATAAAATTATGGAAGCATATGCATCACATCATATTGATGTATTGGTTTCCACTACGGTAATCGAGGTGGGAATCAATGTTCCTAATGCAACGGTAATGATGGTAGAAAATGCAGAACGCTTCGGTTTAGCCCAGCTTCACCAGCTTAGAGGACGAGTAGGCAGAGGAAGTCATCAATCCTACTGTATCTTTGTTAGTGGCTCAGGTGGCAGACAGACGATGGAGAGACTGGAAATCCTGAATCACTCCAATGATGGCTTTTACATTTCAGAGGAGGATTTAAAGCTGAGAGGACCAGGAGACATGTTTGGTATCCGACAAAGCGGGCTGTTGGAGTTTGAAATTGCCGATATTTATCGGGATGCTGATTTACTGCATCTGGCCGGAGAATGGGTGAATCAGCTGCTTGCTCAGGATGCCCTGCTGCAGTTACCGGAAAATGCCAGACTGCACCAATATCTGGAGACCAGATGGGATATGGTTGACTTTCACATCATTTAACAGTAATATGGGGATATACTATCAATGAAATAGAAAAAAAGAGAGGTAGGATAGCTTGGCAAAGATCGCAATAATAACGGACAGTAATAGTGGTATTACACAGGCACAGGCACAGAGTATGGGGCTTTATGTATTGCCTATGCCTTTCATGATTCATGAAGAAAACTATTTTGAGGATATTAATCTGACACAGGAGGAGTTTTATCAAAGATTGGCAAAAGGAGAGGATGTAGTCACTAGTCAGCCTTCTCCTGATTCGGTGATGGAATTATGGGATAAGGTGCTAAAGGAGCATGATCAGATTGTGCATATTCCCATGAGCAGCGGGCTGTCGGGGTCCTGCCAAAGTGCAATTATGCTTTCTGAGGAATATGAGGGAAGGGTACAGGTAGTCAACAACCAAAGGATTTCCGTTACCCAAAGACAGTCTGCCTTGGATGCGTTGATGCTGGCAGAAAAGGGAATGGATGCCGTACAGATTAAGAATGCTCTGGAGGCAGACAAGTATAACTCCAGTATTTATATTATGTTGGATACCCTTTATTATTTAAAGAAGGGAGGAAGGATTACACCAGCAGCAGCAGCGTTGGGAACTTTACTTAAATTAAAGCCTGTACTTCAGATTCAGGGAGAGCGACTGGATGCTTTTGCCAAAGCACGGACTGTCAGTCAGGGAAAAGCCATGATGATTAATGCCATTAGAAATGATATGAAAAATCGTTTTGGAGGGGTAGATAAGGATAGAATCCGACTGCAGGTAGTTCACAGTAACAATCTGGAAGCAGCCCAGATATGGAAGGCGGAGCTTCAGGAGGAGTTTCCTGGATTTGAAATCCATATCGATTCTCTCTCCTTAAGCGTGGCCTGCCATATCGGACCTGGTTCCCTGGCAGTAGCCTGTACAAAAAATATCACTTAGGGTTCACAAGCATAAAAGAATTTTGGTTCACAAGGATGGGTACAGTGTTCTTCTAACATCGCTACATGAGAGAGAAAGGCCGGGTCGTCAAAATATTTGGCGTGAGTATGGCACTTTCTAATACATGCCTGACATTTAATACAGGTACCGGGAACCTGTGACGTGTCCTCATGACTGATTGCACCCATGGGACAGACAGCAGCACAGACACCACAATCATCACAAAGCTCTATATAAGTTTTGGGCTTGGCTTTCAAAAAAACGGTTGGTTTACCGTCTGTTCCCAGTGGTGTATAGTAGGTAAGAGGAGGATTTTCTCCGGGAACCTGAACGGGTGCAGGAGGCAGACTTGTCTCCTGTATTTTTGTAATCAGAAGGAGAAGGGCAGAAAGAAACTCATCCACCAGTTTCAGGTCATGTGGGTCAGGACGGCCGGCAGCAATGCGGTCGGAAAAAGCGTGTCTGGCAGGAATGGCAGCTCCTGCAATCGTATGAAATCCATTGTTTTCCAGCTCATTCCTAAGTTCCACCAGTCCATTGTCGAAGCTGCGGTTTCCAAAGGTGACAAGGGGAATGGCAAGGGCTTCGTTTCCGGTAAAGCCGTCCTGTACATAGGGAAGAAGCTTATTGGGAATCCTGCCGGCATAGACAGGCGTACCAAATAAAACCAAATCCTGAGGGGTAAAGGTTTGATGAACCGTTCGGCTATCCGGCAGAGTATAGTCAAAGACGGTCAGCGGTAATCCCAGCTTGTCAGCAATAGAACGAGCCAGGCGAAGAACATTCTTGTGTGTGTTTCCTGTTGCACTGTAAAACACAGCAGTCACTTTTGTAAGATGCATAGGGAATCCTCCGTTTATTCTGTATTTTTGATTTATTTGTAACTGTTTAGTACGTCACAGTTACCATTGTTGCAACTACATTTTCCTACGGTCAGCACAG